>DATKWX010000108.1:0-2189 GCA_035529355.1 Bathyarchaeia archaeon | reverse complement strand
ATCAATCTTTGACTTTCTTGGCACACTCAACGCATAAAACGGCGCTGGGATCAACCGCCAGCCTCTCGGTATTTATCATCTTGCCGCATTTGGTGCAAAGACCATATTTGCCTAGTTTAATTCTGGTTAAAGCCTTTCTTATTCTGATTAAATTTTTGTTTATTTCCAGCTTCAGGGCAGAAACCCGTTCATGCCCGACTTCTTCAGCTGCATCAGCATCAGAAGCAGCATTGTCTATTAACCGGTCAGTATTTATGTAAGGGTCTTCCTTCTCCAGTTCTTTCTTCCTTTTTTTAAGCTTTTCCTCCTCATTCTTAAGGTAAACCTGAATCGGTTTTAACACGTTTAAAGGAAATTTTACTTTCATTTAGCCGCCTCCATTCCCGCTTTAAGCCGAAAACCCTTTTTCGCTCCTTTACTTTTTTTAACCGAACGGGAAATAATTGTCAAGCCCCTTCCCGAACGCCAGTAAAAAATAAGCAAAGCTAACAATAAAAAAGCCAAATTAAATCCCTGAAGCACGGAAATCGGGTGGGGCCATTTTTGCAAAACAAGTGATCCTGAATAAATCAGGGAAGTCAAACCCAAAAAGCTAGCCCACAAAAAACCAGGGCTTGCTTCTCCCTTTTTGTTTTTGTACCACTCATAAGTACGGTAGTTTTTATCAAAAACGCAAAGTAAACGATAGGTTATAAGTAACAGGCCTACTTCAACCAAATTGAGCCAAGAAAAATAAGGGCTGGGAAAAGCTTGACTGAAAAACTGGCCAACTTTAGTCAATATCAAACCCAAAGTAACCCCAAAAACAGCCAAGTCAGCTATTTTGAAAAAATCCCATTTTAGCGCTTGGCAATAAAAAAACAAAGCTGTTGTTCCTCCAAGTAAAGCACCCTGCCAGTAAAATCCCGGTTGACTAACGAACTTGAAAAAATTTATCCTCTCAGAAAAGTTTAAAATAACATAGATTAAACGACTCATAACAAACCCTGCCAAGCTGACCAGTAAAACTCCATCCATTAAGGAATCTTCCTCATAGTGCTCCTCTCTCCCCTTTTGCCAGAACAAAAAGGAGCCAAAGAAAAATCCTAAGGCAGTCATTATTCCTAAAGTAGAGATTGTGATTGGTCCAATTTGCAAAATTGTTGGCAACAAAAATAAAGTGCTAAACCACCATAGAGTTAATCAAAAGCACTAAACATTATAGCAATTTAGCAATCTAACAATACCTTATTTGCATTTGACAGTCAATCGCTGCTTTTGCTATACTCATTTTCGTTTTATGTTAACCACCCCCCACTCATTAATCGGTATGGTAGTTATCACCAGGTTCCCTAATTTTCTGGGAATAATTTTGGCAATCGTCAGCCATTTCCTGCTCGATTTTTTTATCCCCCACTGGAACCCCCATTTGTACACTGAATTTAAGCAAAATAAAAAAATTTCCTCTTCATCTTATAAATTAGTTATTCTTGACGGCCTTATTGGGGTAAGCCTGACTCTTTTTTTTATGTGGCGGCTTTTACCCGATGTAAAACTTGCCTTTTTGACTGGTTTGGGTTCGTTTATGGGAGTTTTCCCTGACAGCCTGGAGATTCCCTATTATTTTCTGGGCTATAAAGCACAATGGATGAAGTTTTATGCTGATTTTAGCCATAAATATCAGTCCAATGGAGTGTTTGTTTGGGGAATGATTACCCAAATTTTGGTAGTCTTGGCTTGTTTGAAAGTACTCCTTTAATCTAATAACCTATTACTTAGGCACCCGCGCGCTCAAGATATTCTCCGGTGCGCGTATCAACCTTAACCTTTTCTCCTTTTTGGCAAAACAAAGGCACTTTTATCTTTAAACCGTCTTTGGTCATGGCCGGTTTATACATGTTACTAACCGAGTTCCCTTTCACACCTGGGTCGCACTCAGTAATCTCCACTACCACCGACGGTGGCAAATCAATATCCAAAGCCTCATCTTCCCAAAACATAATATCAACTGTCTCTCCTTCTTTTAAGAATTGCCCTGAATTTCCCAGTGTCTTGCTGCTGACCGCCAATTGTTCAAAACTCTTAGGGTCCATAAAGTAAAAACTGCCAGCTTCCAGATATAAATACTGCATGGGTTTTTTTTCCAAAACCACCTCTTCAAACCGGTCATTGGAGGTAAAATTAAGATGCAAGACGTTATCGGTCCTAAG
>DATKWX010000107.1:0-2651 GCA_035529355.1 Bathyarchaeia archaeon | reverse complement strand
TACTTGATAGTTATCTTTGCTAGTTTAGCGGCCATTAACGAGCTTAAAATCGCTCAAGCGCTGGTCAACAGCTTATTTATTGGTTTTGTTGCCATGTTGGCTTTGGGTATAGGTTTGGCTCTTGGGTTGGGCGCCAAAGATCTGGTTTCTCGGGTTTTAAACGAATGGTATGACAATTTTAGAAACCAGGTCAAAAAGTAAATGGGTATTTTCCAGGCGGCCTTTTTAGGCTTGTTGCAGGGTTTGACTGAATTTTTTCCTGTTTCTTCATCAGGGCATTTGGTTATTGGGCAAAAACTTTTAAGACTGGAACAGCCGCCGGTTTTATTTGATATTCTGGTTCATCTCGGCACCCTTTTGGCCCTTGTTGTTTATTTTAGAAATAAACTCTTTAAGTTTTATAAAAATTTTGAGAATTTAAAACTAATTTTTATTGGTTCACTACCGGCCGCCCTGATTGGTTTTTTTCTAAATGACTATCTTGAGAGTTTTTTTGACTCTTTAGCTATTGTCGGTTTTGCGTTGTTTATTACCGCCGGCCTGCTTTTTTCTACTTTTTTTATTAGCCGGTCGGTCAAAAACCTCAACCAGTTAAACTGGCGGGCTTCATTGCGGATTGGTTTTTTTCAGGCTTTAGCCCTTTTTCCTGGTATTTCCCGTTCTGGTTCGACTATTGTGGCTGGTCTTTGGCAAAAATTGGATCGTAAAGCTGCTTTTGACTTTTCTTTTTATTTGGGAATGCCGGCAATGGTTGGTGCGGTTTTAATGCAGGTTTCAAAATTTTCCCAAAATAATGGCCAGCTTGGTTACGGCCTTATAGGAATGGTGACGGCGGCTTTATTCGGTTTTCTGACCTTAAACCTTTTAGAAAAAGCAGTAGTCCGGGGAAAGCTGATTTATTTTGGATTTTATTGTCTTTTTTTGGGGTTAGCGATTTTACTGCCTGGTTTTATTTAATAAGAGAAAATTAGTCCGCCTTCGCGAAAATCCGAGTCCGCCAGCCCCGCTAAGCGTGGCCAGTTGGCGGATCGGCTGGTGAGGTAAATTAAAGTCAAATTATTTTCGCTACAGCTGGATTTCAGCTTAAAATCATAATAATATTTAATTATAAGGAAGGATTCGAGGGCTAAAGCCCTCGGAGCTTCAATAAAGTGGAGCCTGTTGCAGATAATTTTTAACTTCGGCTGTAATGGTCGCCAAATCGACTGTGTCTTTCAAAATATAGCCGACTGCGCCCAATTTCATGGTTTTTTTGATAGTTTTTTCTTCATTAACATTGGAGATAATAACAATCGGCCCATTTTTCTTTACTGGTTTGTTTTTCTGGAGATTTTCCAGTATTTCCACACCACTTTTTTTGGGAAGTTTAAGATCCAAAAGGATAAGGTGCCAACCGCCTTCAAGTATTTTATTAAGCCCTGTTTCTCCGTCTTCAGCTACGGTTACCTCATAGTGATTGGCAGTTAAAACATTTTCATAAACTTTTAAAAGAAGTTTGTCATCCTCGAGGATTAAGATTCTGGCCATTGCCTATATTATTAATCTACAGGTTATGTTTTGTCAATACAAAAAAATTAGCTGCCAGAATTTTTAATCATCTTATCTACCTGCTTTTGACATTGGTTAAAGTAATTTTTATCGCTAGGATAAAATGAAGCGCATTCTTCCATTTTTTCAAAAACATTAAGATTATCCTTAAGGATTTTTTCTCTTTCAAAAAGCTCTTGTTTCCGGTTGCCCGAAGCCAAGCTTATGAGTTGTTGGTTTAATTCTATGGCTCTAACAATGTTTTTTTTAAGTAAGGGTATTTGGCCGATCACTTGTTCAACCTGGTTTTGATTTTTAAATTCTTCCATTTGGCCGGCTATTTTTTCCTGTTCTGACAAAAGTTGTTTGATTTCCGTTTCAATTGTATCCTGACAGATCCTGCTTTTTACCGGAACAAAAAGACTTAGCAATAAAGTTGTTCCTAAAACAGCAAAGAAGATAATAATTATTTTTTTAAATACAGGGAAAGTAGTCTTAATTTGCCGGGATTTAAAATAAAAAATTAGACTCAACAAGAGAAAAATAATTCCCAGAACAATTATCAAACCACCCCATTCAGTTTGTCCTTTTTGAAATAAAACACCACTGCTATTAATTGAGACAATAATCAACAATATAAAAAGCCAAGAAACATCTTTTTTATTCATCTTTACCTGTTTTGTTATCCTAGAGGGCCCCCTTAACCCATGTCATCCTGGAGAGAGGCGTTAGCCGAACGATAGGATCTCAAAACGAGATTCTATCCCTGAGTTTATCTTAGGGCTCCAGAATGACATTGTGTTGTTGTTCCAGAATGACAATTACCCCTAATTAGTTTCCTAATTAAGGTTATTTAAATAAATTCAACTTATAGATTTTTTCTGCCAGCAATTGAGCCATAAGCAGGTTGCCGGCCTCATTTTGATGAATATGATCATCGGGATTAATATAGGAAAGACTACCTTCATTATTTTGTTTAAGAGTTTTATGATAAGCATCAGCTATTTCCAATTCATGAGTTTTAGCGAAATTTACGGCATTCTCAAGATAACTCTGGATTTTTGTGGCGTGTTGCCAAGCAAAGTCCTGGTCCCAATTG
This sequence comes from Bathyarchaeia archaeon, assembly GCA_035529355.1. GTDB lineage: Bacteria > Patescibacteriota > Microgenomatia > UBA1400 > UBA1400 > DATKWX01. Next base: position 25 of record DATKWX010000107.1, on the reverse strand, counting down.
ACTCCTTTGGGGCCTTGGCCGAACT
>DATKWX010000106.1:0-2066 GCA_035529355.1 Bathyarchaeia archaeon | reverse complement strand
AAGAAAGCTTTACCAAGCCTACGAGTCGCAATTGATGAATTTTATTTTGAAGAAAATAGGAAACAGAAAAGATGCAGAGGAAATATTGCAGGATACCTTTGTTTCTGCTTTAGATTCCTTGCCTCTTTTTAGCTTCAAATCTTCACTCTTAACTTGGCTTTGCAGTATTGCCCGTCACGAAACCGCTGACTTTTACCGCAGAAAGAAACTAAAAACGATTATTTTTTCCCGATTGCCCTTTTTGAAAAAGATTATTGACCAAGCCCTAGGACCAGAATTGACTCTTCAAGAAAAACAAGCCAAAGCGAGGATTTACCACACTTTTAGAAACCTGTCCGAAGGATATAGCCAGATTTTGCGACTAAAGTATATAGATGGGTTAACCATGGCGCAAATTGCCAAAAAATTGGGGACCACCATTAAGGCGGTGGAGTCCAGACTTTTCAGAGCTAGGTTGGCCTTTCAAGAAGAATACATTAATCAAGATGAGAGAGCGAAAAGAAAAGATCCAAGAGATTTTGAAGAAAACTGGCAAGTATTCAGTTCTACTGGGAATAAAGGAGAGCTATCTTCTCAGCCGTAACCTTTATGGTCTTTTAAATCATCCTTTCAAAACTATAAGAGCGATTTTCAGAGAAAAAGATTACTCCCAATTACTTTTGCTTTTTGGTCTTCCTTTTTATACTTTTATTGCGGGAATAGTTTTTATTATCAGTGCCAGATTTTTAATTAATGCTCCAGCTCAATGGGGAGTTTTGGCCAACAGCTTGTTGTTTTTCATTTGTAGTTTTTCATTTGTAGTTTTCATTTACCTAAGTTATTGGTTAATAAAAATTAAGTCAAAGACGAAATGACTGATTTAAATTTAATTAATTTTCAATTAGCAAGACAAAGAAGAAACTGGTTAGAAAGAAAACTGAAAGTTAACCTAAGAAATATAGGTAGGTTTTCTTTAGATGAAAAAAAAATTAAAAACCATAATTGTGAAAATCTGGTTGGTGCAGTTCAAGTACCTTTAGGTATTGCGGGGCCAATAAAGATAAAAAATAAAAGAGAAAAGATAAAAGAGTTTTTTTTACCTCTTGCGACTACAGAAGGCGCTTTAGTGGCCAGTGTGAACAGGGGTTGTAAAGCCACAAGACTTTCAGGAGGAATTAATGTTTTAGTAGAAGAAGTAGGTACCACCAGAGGTCCGGTATTCAGGACCAAAAGCATTGGAAAAAGCCTTGAATTTACAAGATGGCTTGAGAAAAACTTTGCTCAGCTTCAAGAAGAAGTCAGTAAAACATCAAACCACTTAACTTTAAAAAAACTGGAAACAAACTTTTGCGGTCGCAATGTCTATGTCCGTTTTTATTTTAAGACTCAGGAAGCGATGGGAATGAATATGGTGACAATGGCGACAGAAAAATTGATCAAGTTTATTAAAGCGAGAACCGATGTTGATTGTCTTTCAATATCGGGGAATTTTTGTATTGACAAAAAACCTAGCTGGCTTAATTTCATTTCTGGTAGGGGGAAAAGAGTTTGGGCTGAGGCAAAAATCAAAAAACAGGTTGTGGCAGAGGTTTTAAAAACTGACAGCGAAAAACTGGTGGAGGTTGTGAATAAGAAGTGCTTGCTTGGTTCAATCATGGCTGGTTCATTAGGATTTAATGCTCACTTTGCCAATATCATTGCAGCGATTTTTTTGGCAACCGGTCAGGATATGGCTCATGTAGCAGAGGGATCGTTGGGAATAACCACGGCAGAGATGGAAAAGAACGGTGATTTATTTTTTTCTGTATATATTCCGGATTTAATGGTAGGAACTATTGGTGGCGGTACCTCTTTGGGTACGCAAAAAGAAGCTTTAAGCATTCTGGGATTGGATAAAGGGAAAATCGGTGATGCTTTGAAGCTTTCCGGAATTGTTGGTGGAGCGGTTTTGGCCGGAGAACTATCTTTATTAGCTGCTTTAAGTAGTGGTCATTTAGCAAAAGCTCATCAAAAATTAGGAAGGGGTTTATGATTAAGACAAAAAAGTTTCAATCAGTAGGAATTGTAGGTTTTGGCAGTTATTTGCC
>DATKWX010000105.1:0-11032 GCA_035529355.1 Bathyarchaeia archaeon | reverse complement strand
GCGGTCAAAGAGGGCGGCAGTGCTGACCCGAACTCTAACGCACACCTGCGGATGATAATTGAACAGGCAAGATCCATTAACATGCCTAAACAAAATATCCAAAAGGCCATGGAAAAAGGTTTGGGTAAAGAAGCTGGTGGCGCTCTAGAATCAGTTACCTATGAAGGGTTCGGACCGGAAAAAGTGGCCGTAGTGATTGAATGTATCACTGATAATAAAAACCGTACTGGAGCAGAAATAAGGTCATTTTTTGAACGGAAAGGCGGAGGTTTAACCAAACCAGGGGCAGTTATTTATTTATTTAAAAATAGGGGTTTAATCCTGATAGAAAAAACAGTTGGTAGCGAAGAGCAGATTTTGAAGCTAATTGACCTGGGGATTGAAGATGTCGAGGAAAGTAGTAATTTGATCGAGGTTTATACTCAGCCAGAAAATCTTCAGCTGACAAAAACAAAAATTAGAAAAGCAGGTTTTGTTATAAAAGAGGCAAGTCTGAGTTTAAAACCAACTGTTTTAATTCCCATCACCAAAGAAGAAATCAGAAAAAAAATCTTATCTTTTCTAGATGAACTGGACGAGTTTGACGAGGTGCAAAAAATTTACTGCAACGCTGATTTTGTAGGTCTATGACAAAAAGAAGAAGACTAATTTTAGAGGCGTTTATGCTTACTCCCGGCCTGCTGGCTACCCAATTTATCGATGCTGACTATCGCTATTGGGTGATTCTAGCTTTAGGCTTAGTGACCTATTTTTTTACTGCTTTTTGCTTAAGGGAGGATCTTAAGAAAATCAGTTGGTTGGTAAATCTCCCCCTGCCTGCCTTATATACTATTAGTATGGCTTTATTTTATTTTTTATTGCCTGAAGTTTGGTTAAGCCGCATTTTGATTTTGATTTTCTATGGCTTGGGAATGTACGCCATTTTGTTGATTGAGAATATTTTTACCATTGCAGCGGTCCGGACAATCCCATTAGTCAGAGCGGCTCAAGCAGTTGGTTGTCTGATGACCCTGGTTACCGCTTTCCTGTTTTACGACACCATTTTTTCGTTTAAATTAAATGCCCTGATTAACGGAACTTTAGTCTTGGTCGTTTCTTTTATTCTTATATTAGCTTCGCTTTGGAGTGTGTCGTTTGACTACTATCTTGAGAAAAAAATAATAAACTATGGATTGGTTCTTGGTTTGGTCATGGGGCAGATGAGTTTTTTTATTAGTTTCTGGCCTTTAACGATTACGGCCGTTTCGCTTTTTTTGGTAGCTGCCTTATATATTTTACTGGGCATTACCCAAAATTACTTCTCCGGTAGGCTATTTGAAAATACTTTCAGAGAATACCTTCAAGTTGGGATAATTGTTTTGATCATTATTTTCTTTCTGGCACGTTGGGGTTAAAGCAAACTTAAAAAGTAATCCGCCAGCCGGCGGATAAAACAATTTTTTTTGCGGGACACGGAAAAAAGGGGAGAGAGGGGACAAGAAAACATAAATGTCCTATAGTTTTTATTATATTTTCACGAAAAAAGGGTAATATTTTCACGACTAGCAGTTAAAAATAAAGATTGCTGGTAGATTTTTGTTTTCTTCGGGTGACATAGATTGATACAGTTGAAGAGCTAAACTTAGCTTTGTGGAAAACTTACATGCTTGAAGAGTAGACCTCTTCCTTAAAAATTTGAACCTAAGATATCTACTTAGACCATTGCCTAGTCTTTGTTAGAGAAACACAAAGGTAACCTTTCATTGAGTAAGGTTCTCTGTCTCTTGGTAGTGGGTGAGGATTTGACAACGAGAGTCGGGAATGATTATAATGACTGAGTATAATCACCCTTACACTCAGTTTAGGAAGCGAGAAAATAGAGGGGAGTCCCCTTTCTAAAAGAAATTTATTAAAATAAATAAGTTTTTAATTTAAAAATTTATAAAATAAATGAAAAAAAATAATTTACCCTGTTTTGATGACTTCTTGCTGTATTTAAAAACTCAGAATTTTTCTGAGGAAACCATCTATAATTATGAACGGGATTTAAAGGTATTTGATACATTTTTATCTACTTCCCCACTCCCCTTTGAAAAGATAACCAAAAAAACCGTGGTTGAATATAAGGCTTATCTTATTTCTCAAGATAGGCAGACAAGTATCAGAGAGGAAAAAACTGGTTTCAAATTAGCCTCTAGCAGCATTAACCGGATGTTATCGGCCCTAAGGTCTTATTTGAAGTATCTGATTGAAATGGATCAACAGGTGCCAGTGGCGCCGGACAGTATTAAGCTAATTAAAACAGAAAAGAAAAAGGCTAAGGTAGCGGAGTTAGAAGAACTGGTGCGGTTAATTGAAGCACCGTCAACTTTTGAGGCTAATCCTCAAGTAGGTTTAAGGAACAGGGCTATCCTAGAGTTGTTGTTTTCAACAGGAATGAGAATTTCTGAGCTTTGTCACCTTAACAGAGCGGATATTGACCATACTGGCAGGATATTTATTATGGGTAAAGGCAAAAAAGAAAGGTTTGTTTACCTAACTCCTAGAGCCAGACAGCATTTAGAAAGATATTTGGCAACCAGAAATGATTCCTGTCCCGCATTATTTATTCCTTATAGCGGTTCTCAAGTTAATTCTATTAAAAAAAGGATTTCTACCAATTATATTCAGGCTAAGATTAAGGAATATAGGGAAAAACTAAGAATTAATGTTCCTACTTCGGCCCATTCTTTGCGCCACGGTTTTGCCACTTATCTGGCGGAAAAAGGCGCCAGCCCAGTGGCCATTCAGATACTTTTAGGCCATGAATCTTTAGATACTACAACAAGATATGTTCATGCCTCAGACAAGTTTGCAGAGCAAACCCATAAACAATATCATCCATTGTCAAACATAAGTAAAAGATGAATTTAAAACAACAAAGCAACTATCTTTATAATATTTTCTATTCAGGTTTTCCTGGTGCGGGAGACTGGTTGGTTTTAGATGAAATTGGTTGCTGTTTAAGGGAAAAAATTCTTTTATTAAAAAAAGACCGTCTTATTTTCAATAGAGAGGATTTTTTCGGGTTTGTTGAGGAAGTGAAAGCAACTGATGGCCTGGGAAATGAAGAGAAAAAACATATGGCCTTAAAAAATCTAGCAAGTCGTCTTTTAGATAAGCTCAATTTCACCCCTAGACAAGAAAATTATTTCATGGGGTTGCATCCTGATATCATTAGTAGTGATTTTTCTTGGGTGATTGAGTGTGGAACGACAGATCCATCAGTAGTTTTTTGGTATCTTAAAAGCAAAGACGTTGAAAAAGTTAGTATTTTACCTTATTTATTCGCTAAAGACAAACACTTTAGTTTATACAATTTTTTACGAGGGCAAAATTTTAACAAATTTATTAAATTTAAAAAGGAAGAATTGAAAAAGGTATTTTTTAGGGCAAAGACGCGGAAAAACACCAAATAGAAACGCTAAAGGACGCGAAAAAAGGAGGTAAAAAATACGTGCCAAAATCGAAGACGACGATAATGTCCTTGGAGTTCTTAAGCAGGCCTTAGAATTGATTTAGTGACACGCTAAAAATGCGACAGATTTGGATGCTGAAGCTATTTAAAAAATACACGCGGAAAGATGCGAGATATAAGGCGCGAAACGAAAGTTCCGCAAAAATAATGCTTGGGAAATAGATCCTGAAATAAGTTCAGGATGATGTTGGGGCCATAAAGTTCGGAAATGACGTCAGGCCTTCAAGTTCAGAGTATGTTCCGACCGTCAGCTGGCGGATGGCGGAGACAGATAGAACCTTAAAGAGATTTTATCGCTAAGTTTACCCTGAGTTTATCTCAGGGCTTCAGAATGACAATAACAGCCTTCTTATTTATATTTTCTATAGCTATTAAACTACACAATAATTAAGCTTTATTACTATTTAACAATGTTTTAACAATGTCGTACAATGTTTGGAGACTATCGACCTGGATTTTTTGTTTTGCGACTTGTGATCTTATTTGTTATATTTTTTTTGGCGGAACTTGACAAAAACCATAGTTTCACCTACAATTTGGCTGTCGTACAATGGCCGATACTTATTTAATACTTCCCTACTCCTGTCGGGGTGGTAGAAAAAAATTTCTAAATCAGGAATAAAAAAAATAAGGACCTGAAAATTAGAGCCAAAAAAAAGAATACCAATATACGATTAAATTTTGTTTTTTAAAAAAAAGTATCAGCCTTTAATTTAGGATATTTTTGTTTAAAGACTAATTAACAAAGTTATTACAAGTTGAAAAAATTATTTTTTCATTTGATTTTTTTAAAATAGGCATTAATTGGAAAAAACTGTTCTTGGAAAGACCGATATACCAACCTAAATTATATTTATCCACAATTTAGCAGCTATACGGTTAGTTTGCTAAAAAAATTATTGAAAAACAAAAATAAAAACCGAAGTTATATGGGAGAAAGTAAAAATAATATTTCAGAAATTTCTAAAAATGAGTTTGACCGACGCACTGAAGAGTTTTTAGAATATTTGAACATCGAAAAAAACTGCTCCCCATTGACGATTCGTAACTACCGGCATTATCTTAAACGTTTTTCCTCTTGGATAAAACAAAACTTTCCTCGTAAAAAATTGTGCGAAGTTGATTTAAATACCATAAAAAAATATCGAGTTTACCTTTCCCGTTATGTGGATAAAAAAAGTATTCCTTTGAAAAGAGTTACTCAGGTTTATCACCTGATATCTATAAGGTCTTTTTTGAAGTTTTTGGCTAAAAACGATATTAAAAGTTTGGCGGCTGAAAAAATTGAGCTACCAAAAACTGAAACCCGTTCTCTCAAGTTTTTAAGCGAAGAGCAACTTGAGCGCTTACTTAATGCTCCTTCAATTTCCAGCTTGATGGGTTTGCGGAACAAAGCGATTTTGGAGGTTTTATTTTCAACTGGTCTTCGTGTTTCGGAATTGACCAAACTCAACCGCGATCAGATTGACTTTAAAAGGAAAGAGTTTGGTGTTATTGGTAAAGGTAGTAGGCCGCGGGTCGTTTTTCTTTCCGAGAAGGCGGCAAACTGGCTTGAAAAGTATCTTAAAAAAAGAGAAGATTATTGGAAGCCTTTATTCATTCATTTTAGCGGTAAGGTTTATGAAAGTGATGAGGGTGAAAAAATGCGGCTTTCCGTACGTACGGTCCAGCGTATTGTCCAAAAGTATGTTAAAAAAGCAAGACTGCCAATTAAGATTACGCCGCATGGTTTGCGTCACAGCTTTGCCACAGACCTCTTAATTCATGGGGCAGACATTCGTAGTGTGCAGGAGATGCTGGGGCACAAAAATATTGCCACTACACAAATCTACACGCATGTCACCAATGCTCATCTACGCAAGGTTCATGAAAAATTCCACAGCGGGAATAAATGACGATTAAAGGCTTTGGGAATGACGTTTATGGTTTACCGGCCGCTTTCCTTCTTGGAGTTTTGTTTTGTGTGGGTTAGAACCTGATTGATCAAGAGGCCGACCACACCATAAACAATAAAAGAAAGGATAGTGGCGGGTTCGATTTCGATAAAAGCCAGTTTAAAGTTAGGGAATACCCCTTTGAAAGGAGTGATAAAAGCATCGCTGTTCCGGTAGACCCAAGCGACAAAAGGAGCCTGAGTGCTGGCGCCAACAATTTTTAAAGCCAGGCGCAGGCCGACCACAAATTCCACGAAACCAATAATGGCATTAAAGGTAAAAGAAAGAATACTTAAAAACATATTACTCCCTTCTTAAAAAAGTGACGGCTGCAATAGCATCACCTTGTTTGGTAAAGCGCATCAGGATTACTCCTTGAGTGTTACGGCCGCATTGACGAATATTTTTTAAAGGTAGCTTAATTACTTGAGCCTTACGGGAAGTAATGAGAATTTGGTGGATTTCCTGGTGAACCAACAAGGCAGCCGCAACATTGCCCGTCTTAGCAGTTACCTTGGCTACTTTTACTCCCACTCCGGCTCGTCTTTGCAAAGGGAACTGTTCTATGGCCGTTCTTTTCCCCAGACCCTTTTCCATTACGACCAAAAGATCCTGAAAATATTTTCTTCTTTTATCTTGAGGGATAATAATTTTATTGGGCATAGTTTCTGCGGTTACTACAAAGTCGCCTTGTTTAAGTCTTATCCCTTTCATTCCCGAAGCGGCCCGGCCCATGGGTCTAACGTCAGCCTCTGAGAATTTTATTGCTTTTGCTTCATAAGAAACAAGCATTACTAAGTCTTCACCAGTGCTTGGTATGACCTTGATCAGTCGATCGTCGTTTCTCAGTCTGATAGCAATGAGGCCGTTTACTCTGATATTGGCAAAAGAGCTGATGGGAGTTTTCTTAACCTGCCCTTTTTTAGTCACCATCAGCAGAAAATTCTTTTTGGTGTCTTTTTTCAGTTTCAAAACCGCCTGTATCTTTTCCCCCTGATTGATGTTGATAAGATTGATAATTGCTTGACCTTTACTTTGACGCGAACCTTCGGGCAAATCCCAGACTTTTAAATAATAAACTTTCCCTTTGTCAGTAAAAAAGTAAAGACTATCGTGAGTGTTGGCGGATATTATTTCTGAAATTTCATCTTTTTCTTTGGTGGCCATGCCAGTAATACCTTTACCCCCTCTTCTTTGACTACGATAGATCCCGATAGGCAGACGCTTGATATATCCTGTTTGTGTGATAGTAACAAGGCAGTCTTGTTTGGGAACTAGGTCTTCTTCGTTCATATCCAAGAGGGCTTTTTTGTAAACCTTGGTTTTTCTTTCATCTCCGTACTGTTTTTTAAGATAGTCCAATTCACCGTCAATTACTTTTAAAATCTTTGCTGGATGGCTAAGAAGGTTGATTAAGTATTCGATCGTTTCTTGAATCATTTTATACTCATCCTCAATCTTTTGTCTTTCTAAAGCGGCCAAGCGTCTTAATTGCATGTCCAAAATTGCAGTCGCTTGGATATCGGTAAGCCTAAACTTTTTCATCAGTCTTGTTTTAGCGACATCAGCGTCCGGAGAGCGTTTGATGGTTTCGATGACTTCGTTAAGATGATCAAGGCAAATTTTTAAGCCTTCCAGAATATGAGCACGCTGCCGGGCGGCCGTAAGTTCAAACTGGCTTCTTTTGACAACGATTAGTTGGCGATGTTTAATAAATTCGTTAAGGATGGTTTTAAGATTCACAAGTTGGGGGGTGCCGTTAACTAGGGCAACCATATTGACTGGAAAAGAAGTCTGCATTTCGGTATGTTTGAAGAGATTGTTGAGAACTGTTTTAGGTCTGGCTTCGCGTTTAAGCTCAATCATAATCTGCATTCCTTTCCTGTCTGATTCGTCGCGAATACCGGCAATACCCTTAATCTTTTTGTTTTTAACCAGTAGGGCAATTTTTTTGATCAGGCGGGCTTTATTAACTTGATAAGGAATTTCATAAATAAAAATTTTGTAGCGGCCGGACTTAGCTTCTTTAATTACAGCTTTAGCTCTGACAGTAATTTTGCCTTTGCCCGTGGTATAAGCCTGAAGGATTTCGTTGAAATTATAAATTTCAGCGGCAGTGGGAAAATCCGGTCCTTTGATGTAATCAAGTAATTCTTCAACCGTTGTCTCACTTAAAAATTTTCCCACGAGGTCTCTGGCTTTAGCTTTTTCCAGATCAGCAGCTTTTATTTTTTTTATTAGCTCAACCTTTCCCTTTTCGATAATGAGCTTTAGGGCGTCAATTACTTCAGTAATATTGTGAGGGGGAATTTTGGTGGCCATACCGACAGCGATGCCATCGGCGCCCATAAGCAAAAGATTGGGTAATTTGGCGGGGAGATAACTAGGTTCTTTAAGACTGGCGTCAAAGTTATCTATAAATTTAACGGTTTTTTTGTCAATATCGGTCAGTAGTTCTTTGGAAATAGCTGCTGGTCGGACTTCAGTATAACGCATGGCTGCCGCCGGATCGCCGTCAACCGAGCCAAAATTACCGTGACCATCAACTAACGGGTAGCGAAGGGAAAAATGTTGCGCCATCCTTACTAAAGCATCATAAATAGCCATATCGCCATGGGGGTGGAATTTTCCCATACATTCCCCCACGACTTTGGCTGATTTAGTATAACGGGAAGTAGAGGTAAGACCCATTTTCTGCATCGCATAGAGAATTCTTCGTTGGACCGGTTTTAGACCGTCACGAACATCGGGAAGAGCTCTTTGAACGATAACGCTCATGGCATAATCCAGATAGGATTTCTTCATTTCATCGGTAATTTTGATGGGTAAAATCTTGCCGATGCCTTTTCTTTCTATCACTCGACCAGTTACGCCATTGTCATTATGATTGATTTCCGCTGAAGCTAAATTATTTTCAGCAGAAGGAGTGTTGTTTTGTTTGTTTTCAGACATTTTTAAATTGCCCTTTCTATTTTAGGAGCAATGTCTTTTTTTCGAGACAATAATGGGCCAATATCATAAATACCGGTTTTAACCTTTCTCAGTCTGGCAAAGGCTTTTTTCAAGATAGGTTCTTCATTTTTAGTTATCAAAACTTTACTATTGTTTTTTAGAATATCAGTAATTATGCAAGCGGCATAATTTAAATTCATTTCTCTTTTTAAACAGGCCAGTTCAGTTATTAATCTGCTTGAGATTTTAATAACTTGGTCTTGTCTAACTGTTTCTATTTGGTTTAACAAAACTTTTTTTGCCTTAAAGTCATAAAGTTTATAGTCTTTGGTTAAAATTTGTCTGTCATTCAAGCCTTTAAGACTGGATTTGGCTTCAAAAATTTCAAAAGTTAATTTGTCAAGGTTTTTTATTTGCGCAATTTTGTTGAGGCTTTTAACTGTAAGCCTATCTTTTTCGGTGGTGGTGTTGGATTTAAACCCTTGCGTGTCTGATAAAATAGCGCTAATCATTAGGCTTGCTAATTTTTTGGGTGGTTTAACATTAACTGTATCCATAAACCAGGAAATTACCGTGGTGGTGGAACCCCAAGCCTTGATATTCACAAAAATGGGAGTTGCTAAATCTAATTTAGCTTTATGATGATCAAAAATATCGGTGATTTGTTCATCTTTTATTCCTTGAAGCCTTTGCGATTCTTCATTATGGTCAACCAAAGCAAAAGTATCTTGTGGCCTTATTTTTCTAAAATTTAAGACTGGTAAAAGAGGAGTTTTAAACTTTTTGAAGATAGTTTCTGTTTCAAAATTTGCTTTGCCGGCCAAAACTGCCCTACTATTCGGTCTTTCAAAACACGAAGCCTTGTCAAAAAGATATTTTAAAGACAAAGCAGCAACACTGGTATCTAAATCCGGGTTGGTATGACCAATGATATAAAGCATTTTAAATATCCAAAGTCGCTGTTTTGGCGTGGGTTTGGATATATCTTTTTCTGGGCGGAACCTCTTCGCCCATTAACATGTTAAATACTTGATCTGCTTGAGCTGCATCATCGATGACTATTTGTTTTAAAATTCTGTTTTTAGGATCCATTGTTGTTTCCCAGAGCTGTTCGGGGTTCATCTCGCCTAGGCCTTTATATCTTTGGATAACAGGATTTTTAAAGTTTTTTAAAGTTTTTTCCCTTTCCTCTTCGTTATAGGCGTAGGCAATCTTTTTTCCCTCCTGGATTTTGTATAAAGGGGGCATGGCGACATAAAGATAGCCTTTATCAACGATTGATTTTAAGTGGCGGTAGAAAAAAGTTAGCAGTAAAGTTACGATATGCTCACCGTCAACATCGGCATCACACATAATAATGACCCGGTGATACCTGAGCTTTTCAATTTTTAAAGTCTCGCCTATCCCCATACCCAAAGCGATTATCAGGGCTTTAAGCTCTTCAAAATTGATAATTTTATCTAATCTGGCTCTTTCGGTGTTGAGTATTTTTCCGCCTAAAGGAAGAATGGCCTGAAATTTTCGGTCTCTCCCCTGCTTCGCGCTGCCGCCGGCAGAATCACCTTCAACAATATAAAGCTCGCTTTGGGCTGGATTTGTTTCCTGGCAATCAGCCAGCTTACCAGGCAAAGTCATCCCTTCCAAAACGCCCTTACGAACCACGGCATCACGAGCCGCCCGAGCCGCCATTCTCGCTTTGGCAGCCAGAAGTACTTTTTCCATAATCTTTTTGGCATCGGCCGGGTGTTCTTCAAAATAAACATCAAGCGCTTCTTTGACGGTATTGTAGACTGCCGATTGTGCCTCCGGATTATTAAGCTTTGTTTTGGTTTGTGATTCAAACTGAATATCTGAGGCGGGCATCTTGGTAAAAATAACGGCGGTTAGTCCCTCTTTGAAATCATCGCCGACAAAAGCGTTTTTTTCGCCTTGCAGGATACCGGTTCTGAGAGCATATTCTTTGATTGCCTTGGTCAAGGCAGTTCTAAAACCGGTTAAATGAGTACCGCCGTCAGGAGTATTGATGACATTGGCAAAGGACATAATGGTTTCATTAAAGCCTTCATTGTATTGAAGGGCTGCTTCAACGCCAACCGGAGTTTCTGAATCTTCAAGCTGTCTTTGGACATAAATAATAGGATGAAGTACTTTTTTGTTTTTATTAAGATGTTTAACCAGAGACCTGATTCCTCCATCAAAATAAAAATGGCATTCTCTCTCGGTTCTTTGGTCGTAGAGGTGGAAAAAAAGACGGGCAACAAGGTAAGCTCTTTCTCTTAAGGATTTTTTAATTGTTTCGAAACTAAACTTTGGTTTTTTCTTAAAGATAAAAGGGTCATAACTGAAGGTAGTTTTAGTTCCCGATAAAAAGGTATAAAAGCCATCCTTGTTTTTGGGGATTTGCCTTCCTATAACCTTAGTTTGGGGGGCGCCCCTTTTATATTCCTGGCTGTAAAGCCTTTTATCCCTGATGACTTCAACTTTCATACTCAAAGAAAGGGCGTTAACTGCGGAAGCGCCAATGCCATGAAGACCGCCGGAAGCTTGGTAGGCCCGATTGTCAAATTTGGCGCCGGCATGAAGCCGAGTCATCGCTACCTCTAAGGCAGAGATACCGGCTTTTTTATGGGTTTCAACGGGAATTCCCCGG
>DATKWX010000104.1:0-5606 GCA_035529355.1 Bathyarchaeia archaeon | reverse complement strand
AAATCTTTTGGCTGAACCTTATTTAGAAATTAATGAACCACTAAATTATGTTTATTTCTCCGATGGTGAAACTAAACAGTTTACCGCTAAACAAATCCCTGAATCACTTAATTTAGGGCAAAAAACTACTGAAGAGCTATTTACCAAAAACCACGGGTTTGTTCAAGAAATCTGGAACAAAGACTTAGAAAAATCAGCTTTGAAAATATTAACACCTTGCCAAGATGCGTGGGAACCGAAATTTTGTTTCCAAATGGGTGATAATTGGCAGGTTGATGAAGATGAAATTGAACAATATTTATCATTAAGTTATCCGCACGAACAGATGATGAATTTAAGAGGTAAACGGATAAAAATAGAATTTACTAATGAAGGCGATTTTTATGATAGTTTATGCCATTTTGAAGATAATTGGAGTGAAACAAAATACAGTCAATATAAAAATCTGAAAACTGCTGATGGATTAAATTTAAGGATTGCCAAAATTGATCTTAAAGGAACTAATCAGTCTGTTTTAGAAGAAGAGTCTTTTGTGGTGGATGTTTGTTACCAAAATCCAAGCGGTTACTATACTAAAAGTAATCCTTATGCTAAAGGGATAATGATTACAACCCAGAACCTGGATTTTAATGAAGTTTCTGCAAGATTAACTAAAATATTATCAACCCTCAAGTTTAAAGATCTGCAGACGGTTGACTTAAATAAAGACTATTCTGATGCTTTTAACGCTTATAAAACTGTTTATCTTGAAGGGGCTAAAGAGGCTTCAAGTTCCTGCTCGGTCCAGGCTACCGAAAATATAAAAAAAGATTTCAATATTAGCGAAGCTTTGCAGGTAGTAATGAAAGAAGGAACAGTATTTTGCATTCGCCAAGATACTTGTTTGGTCTGCCAAAATGGCACTCTAAACTATCAGGAACTATCTAATTGTAAAGGTCTAAGCTGTAATCCTTAGAAAAAGTATGTCAGAAAATTTAAACCCTCAAACTCCTACCGTTAATCTTCCTCCAACAACAAAACTTAATTTCTGGAAAATAGGATTTTTTATTGAGTTATTGCTTATTTTACTTTTGACTACCGCAATTTACTTTAAAAATAATTTAGTAAAAAACAATATTAGTAAAGAAGAAAATAAACAAACAGTCGTAATTCAAGATGATTATTCTTTTGAACTAGTTATTCCTTCTGGCTATTCTTTAAAAAATAAAAGAGAGGGTGATTATGTTGCTTATATTTTAGATTCTAAGGAAGAAAAAATTATTGGCTTTTCTATTAGTTCTCCCGGAGGTGAGCTTACCCCAAAAGGAGAAATTACTATTGATGATGTCCCTTTTAAAATAGATTACAGATCGACTATTGGTTGTCCTGCTTATATATATCCTTCTAAACAACCCTTTACTGCTGAAGGTTTATATTTCCAAATTAGGACCTGGTGTCCGGATAAAGAAAAATCAGATAACATTATTTATGATCAAATAATTAAAAGTCTGAAGTTCAGTCAAAATTTAAAAAATCTTTTACTTGGAAAAACAGAATCTTCTGCCATGTTTTTATACACCGATCCAAATAATATTTTTTCCGTCATGTTTCCTTATTCCTGGTTTAAAGAAAAGGAAACTGAGACTAACCCTCCTCCGGCCCCAACTCAACCATTAAGGGCCAATTGTGAAAAAACCAGCATTCAGGAATGTTTAAATGACATTATTCTAGTTAAAATTATAGATAATCCTCAAAATAGCTCTTTAACAGAAATTGCTTACCAAGAAAGCCAACAAGACATGGGTGGAAACCAAGCGGATATTATTTTAGATAATAAACTAAATGCTTTATTAGTGGATAATATTTCAGCAGTTAATCTTATTAGAAAAATATATTTTAAGCATGACAACCAAATTATTGAGGTAACCTTGCTTAATGTTGGCGATGAAGATGTAGAACAATTCAAATCTACCTTTAAACTTGTTTCCAATTAAAAGAAGTTACTTTTATAATTTCGTTCTCTATTTTTCAATTAGTGAATCTTTCCATATTTCAATTTCTTCTTGCGAGAAAATAGTATCTTTAGCAGGATCTATTTTGGTAATTACAATACTGTCTAGTTGCGAACCCCACATAGGATTAATGGCAATAATACCGTTATCATTCTTCCATATTCTAAGATTTAAAAATCCGTCAAATTTTTGGTCCTCATAGATGCAATTAAAGGCATCTTTTGTTTGCGTGCATGGATCTGGACCATAACTAGCCGAATCTATTTGATATTGTTTATTGTTAAGAATAACAGTTGCTCTTCCTAATCTAGAATTCTGTGGTAATTTATATCTTTTATAAGTTTTCGCATCGCCAAAAATCAAAAATCTTTCTGTTGTCTCTCCCGATTTTGATGTAATCATTTTTCCACTAAAAAAACCGGTCAAAAATATTACAATGAGTAAAAGAACTAAAAGAAACGCACTGAATCTTATTTTCATTCTTTTTAAAAATCACTTGGCTCTGGATAATCGTTCTCCTGACCAAACTCAACGGGGTCGTCGGCCACTTTCCAATAAGTTTTCCCCTCAATCAAAATACTTGGGTAATGAGAAACCTCTTCTCTAATTTTATATTTAGGGTCAACCGTCAATTCAACTGATTTTGGCGGTTCAAAAACATTCTTTTTGACGAAAGATCCTTCTCGGCAATTTAAATAATCCTTTGATTGTGATCCTCTTTCTTCCCAAACTGATTCTCTTTTAACTTCTAATTCCAATTTTGTGTGGTCATTTGAAAGAACCCAGAAGCCGGCTTCGTCTTTTTTATTAGTATCACAACTATTTAAGTTACCAATAAATTGATATTTGCCAGAAGAGTAGAAGAAATAACGTCCACACCAAGCAGCAGGAACCATATTACATTCATGCCAAACTCCAATCAACGATCCATCATTTTCCCAAAGAGAACTAATTTCTGGTTTAACTGTTTCTGAAGAAGACGATTCCTGAGATTCATTCAAAATATCTGTAAAAAATTTATAATATAATTGTTTGTGAGCGATAAATTGACCATAACTTTTGGTACAGAGATTAAAATTAACTCCTAAAAGAACAATTAAAACAATTATTCCCATAACTAATCCCCAAGACTTCTTAATAATTACATAGGTATCAGCAATTTGGTCATGCCAACCTCGACGTTCTTTATCAATAATAATCCAGAAAAAACCAAGCCAAAAAAAGATCCCCGAGACAATATACCCAATGTAATTCCGGAAAAAAGCCCGCTTAAAAGAAAGTTTTTTACCTTCGCTGGTAACTATTTTAGTGCCGGTAAAAAGTTTACCCAAAGTACCGCCAAATTTAGTAATTAAGAGACTGATTATAAATACATAGAACAACGGAATAAGAATAAAGAAGTAGAAAATTAGCACCAAAAACCTATTCAATAATCCAGTTAAATTTTCAGTCGAAAGCAACCAAAAAACAGGTTGTAAATAAAGACTAACTAAGATTAAAAAGTCAATCAAGCCGGCGATTAAACGATGTAATGCTGACGCGTTATTCTTCATTGTTCTCTTCTAAAACCACTTGTTTAAAAAACAAATTCCAAATTCCAAAATTAAAAACTACTAATATCCCTCTCATAAGAAAGTTTAAATAAATAAAAAATGTGAGAAGAACTATTAGGGAAACAATAGTCAGCAACCCTGGAAAATGAAAGCCATTTTTAAATATGGGAATGGCCAGAATTGCCACCGGAATACC
Source organism: Bathyarchaeia archaeon (assembly GCA_035529355.1). Classification (GTDB taxonomy): domain Bacteria; phylum Patescibacteriota; class Microgenomatia; order UBA1400; family UBA1400; genus DATKWX01. Next base: position 1,866 of record DATKWX010000104.1, on the reverse strand, counting down.
AAAAATAACCAATAAAATCACTAAAGAAAGACAACCAACAGAACAACCTATTGCACTAGAGATAATCTTCATAAGAAATGTAGGTAAAAAATTGTGATAACTTAAATTTAAGCTTTTTTTCCAAGCTTTCCAGGGAGAAAAATTTCGGAGTACTATTAATCTCTCAGCATAAATATTCACCAGGGAAAAAATCATAAATAAAAAAATTAAAGTTAGAAAGCCAGTAATACATCCTAGGATTATCCAGATTATTTTTAACAGTGATGAAAACTTTAAAAGAAAAAAGCCGCTTCCTATTAATAAAATAACTGTTAAAATTATTGCCAAGGAAATGGCTATAGAAATAAGGCCGAAGATCATTAAGCTTTTAATTGCCCGAACACCCTGCGGAGATGTGTTTAATAAAGTAACGGGCCTGTTTTCATCTGCTTCCTCAAGACCGGCAATTAAAGCCCCTTTAGCCCAACTTCTTATTAACCATGATACTATTACCGCGAACAAAAGTAATAATGATATTCCTGAAATCAATAAAATCCATACAGAAGGATCAATCCCTTTAAACCATTTTTGAACTAGACTTGTAGTTTGACCTAATACTTGATAAGTTTTTTCCGGTAAGTCATTTGGTAATTTTTCAGGAAGATTTTTAAAAGGAGTTTCTTTTGTTTGCTGACCACCACCAGTGCTTCCACTTAAACCACCGCCACCACCAAATACAGCCAAAACTAAACCATATACCCACAGCCATTTATAACGCTTAGTAAGTTCCCATGACCGTTTAACAATCTTACCATAATCAACATCAATCATTTTTTTATAATTTGATTACAATAGTTTTTGCCAGCTTATCGTGCCATGCTTGCTTCTCTTTATCCCAAAGCATCCAAAGATATCCTAAGCAAAATACTGCAGAAAAAACCTTTCCAACACATTCTCTTATAAATGCCTTACTATAACCTGGCGGTTGGTGGGTGTTAATACTTATAACTTTTATCTTTAAAGCTTTTTTTCCTAATGTTTGGCCTTTACTACCGATAAAGTAAACAAAATATCCGGAATTTATAAGCATAGCTATAATAGAAGAAACCATGGAAACCAAACTTTGAATTATTTTATAATTTTCTGAACTTGATTCGGACAAAAAAATAAACGGAAGTTTACTAACAATAGTTATTACAAAATTAATTACGACAAGGATTATCCCATCAATTAAAGAAGCTAAAAACCGGCTTTTAAAACTGGCGTACATTATTGTCATTGCTGGAGAAGAAGGCGGTGCGGGATTAACTTGAAGCTGCTGCGGCGGCACCACCGAGGGAACTTGTGTTTGAGAAAGCATTGCTTGAGGTGACGAGGCCAAAGGTGTTTGTTCCATTTAATTCTAATTATAGATTATCATCTTTAATGTTGAAACAAAAAAGTTAATTAGTCAATATCATTTTCAAAAACTGGACTTATTTTGTGTTATTGCTATATTATTAAAATAATGTCAGAAAATTTAAGCAGCAAAAATCCCGCTACCGTAAATTTTCCTCCAAAACCAAAACCTAATTTCTGGAAAATTGGATTTTTTATAAGTCTTTGTCTTGTTTCCGTCCTGATTTTAGCTTTTGGGGCAATAAAAGCAAATTTATTGTCACAATTATCACAAAAAGAAAGACAAATCGCTGAATTAAAATCTAAAACACAAAAGGAAACACAGGAAAACGAAACACAGGAAAAAATTAAGTTTACTCCTTTAAAAATTAATTCCTGGCAAGAATTTAAAGACCAAAACTATTTTTTTTCTTTTAAATATCCTCAAGACTGGATAGTCCAAAAATCTGCCGAAAACACCACTCTATCTGTAAGTAATTATCCTGAAAG
>DATKWX010000103.1:0-7760 GCA_035529355.1 Bathyarchaeia archaeon | reverse complement strand
AACTAAAAACAGGCTTATTTTTATTTCTCACAAATCCTACAATCAAGGTGTAATTGGTTTGGTTGCCGGCAAGTTGGTTGAGGAATTTTACCAACCGGCAATTGTTATTAGCGAGGCTAAAAATTACTCAAAAGGTTCATGTCGTTCAGTAAAAGGATTTGATGTTATAAGGTTTTTGAGAAAATTGAGTAATTTTTTTGAGGATTTGGGCGGCCATCCCATGGCTGCCGGTTTTACAATTAAAACCAACAAAATCAAAGGTTTAAAAGCCAAATTAACCAAATTAACCCAAAAAGAAATTAAAGATAAATGGTTAAAGCCTGTTTTACAAATTGATTTGGAAATTAATCTTGTTGATGTGTCTTGGAAACTGTTTAATGAAATAGAAAAATTCGCTCCTTTTGGCTTGGGAAACCCAAGGCCAACTTTTGTTTCCAGAAATGTTAAAGTTTTAGAAGCGCGTTCTGTGGGCAGAGAAAATAAACACCTGAAACTAAAACTCGGAAGCCCAAAAAACACCTCGGAGGTGTTATACCTTAAAAAATATAATAAGAATAATTCCTCCGAGGTGAAGGGATCAGATAAGGTAATTTTTAATTCCATCGCTTTCAAGCTCGGTCATCTTTCTCCCAAACTTTCCCAAGGTCAATTAATTGATATCTGCTTTACAATTGAGAAAAATGTTTGGAATGGAGATGAAAGTTTGGAGTTGAAACTAAAAGATTTAAAATTTTAAGGACCAATGCTTAGCTAATAATAATTTTTGAGGATTACCACGTCTGCTTTAATTTAAAGAGGCCCTAAACTAAAGCTGCTAGTGGATCGTTGTTGTCTGTCGTGGTATCGCCGTTTGACAGGGCTTCATCTGGAAAGCGTGGCAAGCCATCTAGTCCTACTCTAGCTCTTCTTAGACGAATAAGTCCTCTTGTTTCAGTAACACGTACACTGTGCGGACAAACAATTGTGTGACCTTCCTCCGTAACGCCATAAAGAGGCGGCCCAGCTAATGCTCCGCTATCTACTGCACTCAATAAATCTTTCCCACCCAATGCTGCCGCATGTGTTACTGAAACATGAGGGTTATTAAAAAGTCCAAGAGCAATTTGTAAATTTTCTTTTCGTGAATTTTTTGATGACATATGCCATTAAAAAAGCCTCCGTGTTTTGGAGGCTTGATTTTTTAATCTCAATTTTTAAATTTCTTCAGCCTCCTGAAGCTTTATTCCTAACAATAAGGGACACCCAATGTTTATCAATAAGCACCAAGAGAAAGTTCTTTTGGTAAGTAGATTTATAAACGCAATATTTACTACACATACAGTTTTTAAAATTACCAAAACAAAAAGTCCTTGTCAAGGGGGAAAATAAAAGCTAAAATAAAAATATGCCAAGAACCTTAGCCAAGCAAACCTTAAAAAAAGTCGGCCAAAACGTCAAGCTCATGGGTTGGGTTAATACCCGGCGCGACCATGGCAAATTAGTTTTTATTGACCTGCGCGACCGCTCCGGTATGGTTCAGGTAGTTTGCGATCAAAAAGCCGGTGACCTTAAATTGCAGGATATCGTGAGTATAGAAGGAATAGTCAAAAAAAGGCCGGCCAACATGGTTAATGACCAGCTTCCCACAGGTACAGTAGAAGTGAAAGCCAAGGAAATTAAAACTTTAGTCAAAGCAGCCGTACTTCCTTTTGATATGGCCGGTCCGGAACTCAAAGTTGAACTGCCCACGCTTTTGGATTACCGTTCTTTAACTCTTAGACATCCTAAAGTAAGCGCTATTTTCAAAGTTCAAGAGGTGGTTTTACAGACCTTCAGAAAAACCCTTAAGCAACACGGTTTTACCGAAATCAGTGTGCCAACATTGGTGGCAACAGCCACTGAGGGTGGTAGTGATGTTTTTCCCGTTCAATATTTTGACCATCAAGCTTATCTTAGCCAAAGCCCCCAGTTTTATAAACAAATCATGGTTGGCGTTTTTGAGCGGGTTTTTACCACTGCCCATGCTTACCGGGCCGAACCTTCAGTCACTACGCGGCACATGACCGAATATGTCGGTTTGGATGCGGAAATGGGATTTATCAATGACTGGTCGGAAATTATTAAGATGGCGGAAACAGTGGTTAAAGAAATCTTTGGGCAGGTAAAAAAACATTGTCAGGAGCAATTAAAACTTTTCAAGACCAGTATTCCCAAGACAATTGAAAAAACACCTCAAGTCAAATTAAAAGAAGCCTTGGAAATTGTTTACAAACGGACCAAAAAAGACCATCGTCAAGAGCCGGACTTGGACCCGGAAGACGAACGGGAAATTTGCCGTTGGGCCAAAGAGGAAAAGGGCTCGGATTTAGTTTTTATCACTCATTATCCGACCAAAAAGCGGCCGATGTATACCTACCCAGACCCAGAAAATCCGAATTATACCCTTAGTTTTGACCTACTTGGTCGGGGAGTGGAGTGGATTACCGGCGGCCAAAGAATTAACGATTACCAGCGCTTACAAAAAAACATCAAAAAATGGGGTTGCCAGATTAAAGATTTTGAAATCCCTTATCTTCAGGCCTTCAAATACGGTATACCTCAGGAAGGAGGATTTTGTTTGGGCTTGGAAAGAATTACCCAGAATATTTTGGGTTTACCTAATATTCGCCAAGCGACATTATTCCCGCGGGACATGACTAGGATCGACATCCGCCTTGCAGAAAAAACCGGCGGAAAACCTGACAAAAACCCCTCGGAAAAAACTTAAAAATTTAACTTGATTTTTTAATGGACGGATCGTCGCTTGTAAAATCAATGTTTTATGGTCAAAGAAAAACTCAAAGAATTTTTTGCTTTCTTCAGACTTCATTCTCAACATCGGCTTAATTTTTGCCTTGCTTTCATTATTTTTTCCCTTTTGCCCGCCAAGAATTACTACACTGATTTAACGATCAATCCTGGTTCACCTCCGGTCCGTTTTACCAATATCAACTTAGTGCCAATCTCAGCTTATCCGGTTAATTTTACCGGTAAGCAGGCACCTGGCCTGACAGCTGGTTCCGCTTTAGTGATTGACGTTCCTTCCAAGGCAATAATTTTCAGCAAAAATCCGGATGCCAAACTTTTTCCCGCTTCCACCACCAAAATTATGACGGCCTTAGTAGCTTTAGATTATTATCAACTTAGTGAGATTATTGAAGTAAAAAATGTTCAGCGGATTGGCCAGCTGATGGGACTTGAAGAAAATGAAGAAATCACCTTTGAAAATCTTTTGTATGGTCTTTTGGTGAAGTCAGGCAATGACGTCGCTTATAGCCTGGCCCAAAATTATTCCGGCGGAGTAGAAGGATTTATAAAGGCAATGAATGATAAATCCCAGCAATTACATCTTAAAAATACCAATTTTACCAACCCTGCAGGTTTAGATGGTTACGGTCATCTTAGCACGACTCATGATTTGGCTATTTTAGCTTCAGTAGCCATGGAAAATCCGGTTTTCAGGAAGATTGTCGCTACCCGGGAAATTGAAGTAAAAGATGTGAGCGGTAAAATTAGCCATACGCTTGAAAATGTTAACCAGCTTTTAGGCAAAGTCGAAGGATTACAAGGGATAAAAACCGGCCGGACAGAAAATGCCGGTGAATGCTTGATTGGCTATACGGAAAGAAACGGTTTAAAGATTATCACGGTTATTTTGGGAAGTGAAGACCGTTTCGGAGAAACACAAAAACTGACAGAATGGGTTTTTGCAAACCACGAGTGGCAAGAAATCCATTAAATTTTATTCTTTTAACCACTCGTCAGTAATCGCCGGTACCATAGCAACAAAGTCCTTGTCCCCTTGAAAAACAAAAACAGGCTGGAGAAATTCCTGGGGTTCAAAAGCGTCATAAAAAGCAAGAAAAACCCGGCGGATGATTATTTTAGTTTCCTCAAGAGGGTTGACAATCAAGGCCTGACCGTTTTTTAACTCCTCCCAAGCTTGGCTGCTGGATTTTACAGGATAAGTGCTGAAATTTTCGTAGTCCAAAGAAAAATAATTAAAATCAATGGAAACAAACTTTTTATTGGGATTAATCGAGCCGGAAACAATAATGCTTACCACGCCGGTTTCCGGATCAGCAGTTAAAACCGGCATCTCATCAATATCTTTGCGGAAGAAATCTACTTTAACCAGTTCAGCTTCTGACAAACTGGGAGCTTGAAGCATTTTTGTTCCTTTCAATTGCAGATATTCCGCTTCAATCCTGCCCTGCTCCAGGTCTTCGTTTAGACGTTTGATATTTTGCAAAAAATTCTTTGCCAACTCTATGGCCTGATCTTTAGAAGGAACGGAATTTTCCGTGGTCAAATCAAGTTTATTTTGCCAGTCATAATAGAATTTAAAAGCGCCGGAATAAATGTCCATTTCCAAAGTTTTATTTAAATCGTCTTTTATGGTCCAACGAGCGATTTTGGTGGAGATTTGCACAGGTTCGGCTGAAAAGCCGATTTCTTTTGCCTCCTCCCTGGCTCTTTCCAAAGCCAAAAGATTAGGGTTTAGTGGCTGACTTTTAAAAACCTTAACCTGGGTTCCCAAATCAGAAAAGCCGCCGAGCGGAGTTTCCAAGCTAAATTCCAGTTCCCCTGGTTTTTCAGTTTCGGGAAATTGCAGTTTCGGCAGTTTACCAAAGCTTACTGTCGGCAGTGGCGGAGGGGTAGGATAAAAGTATTCCCAGACGGTTTTAATGACAGTAATTGCAAGTTTAAGAACAATGATTGACAAAACCGCAATTACTCCGTATTTAATAATCTTTTTAGCGTATTCAGCGGTTTCCGTTAAACTGGTCATTTCAACTCAAAGTCATTCCCGACCTGATCGGGAATCTGACTTGTCATTCCCGCGAAAGCGGGAATCTATACAGATAAAGAAATATTTTTATAGTTTCCCATTTTCATGGGAATGACGAGTTCCTTTTCGTAACTTATGTTAAACTAACTAACTATCTATCTCTTTGAGTATATCTCGTTTGCGTGTTAAAATTCAACTGAGCAAGGATTAATATCCGCGCTCATCCTGAGCGAAACTAGTGAGTCGAAGGATCATAAAAATCATAAAAATATTATGCAAGTCAGAGTCAGAATTGCGCCTACCCCATCAGGCAAACTTCATTTAGGCACAGCCCATACTGCTTTATTTAACTACCTTTTTGCCCGCCATCATGCTGGCCAATTTATTTTGCGCATCGATGACTCCGATCCTTCAAGGTGTAAAAAAGAATATGAAGAGGATATTATCGAATCCTTAAAATGGTTGGGAATAGAATGGGATGAAGGTCCGGATATTGCTGGGCCTTACGGTCCTTATCGTCAGAGTCAAAGAATGAATATTTATAAGAAATATATAGATTGTTTATTAAAAGAAGGTAAAGCTTATTATTGCTACTGCACTCCTGAAGAATTAACTGCGGAAAGAAAAAAAATGGAAAAGGCCAAAATTATTCCTCGCTATTCAGGAAAATGCCGGCATTTGACAGTAAAACAGGTTGAAAGCTTCAAAAAACAAAACCGAAAGCCGGCAGTCAGATTAAAAGTTCCTGAAAAAATGGTTTCTTTTATTGATCCTGCTAGGGGTAAAATTGCGGTTAACAGCGCTGATTTTGGTGACTTTATTATTGCCCGGGGAGACGGTACTGCTTTATTGGGTATGGCTTCGACAATAGATGATATTGAAATGAAAATCACCCACGCTATCAGGGGAGAAGATTATATTAATTTTGTTCCCCGGCAAATTCTTATTTACGAAGCTTTAGGTATCAAACCACCAATTTTTGCTCATTTACCTTTTGTTTATGCAGCTGATGGTTCTAAACTCAGTAAAAGACACGGAGCAGTAGCGGTATCCGATTATCGAAAAAAAGGCTATTTACCCGAGGCAATATTTAATTATCTAACTTTTCTCGGCTGGTCAACCGGAGATGACCGGGATATTCTGACCAAAAAGGAAACGATTAAACTTTTTCGCCTGGAAAAAGTAAATACCAACGCTCATCATTTTGACGTTAATAAACTGAAGTGGCTAAACGGGGTTTATATTCGTAATACCTCTGATGAAAAACTACTTTGGCTAACCAAACCACATTTAGACAGTCAACTATCTAAAATTGAAAATCAACAATTAAGAAAAATTATTCCCTTGCTTAAAGAAAGAATTTTTGTTCTTTCAGAGGTTAAAGAAATGATTCAATTTCTTAAAACTCCTCCGGATTGCAAAAAAGAGTTATTTAAAGGTGAGAAAGTTGAAGAACAACTCCAGCAGCTTGAGGACTCGCTTAAAACTATCAAAGACTGGCAAAAAAGCCGTCTTTTTGAAGCTATTAAAGGCGTGTTTGGAGAAGGGAACTACGATAAAAAAGAGTTTTACCCTAATCTATATTTAGCAATTGAAGGAAGACCAACAGGTTTGCCTGTTTTTGAAAGCATGGAGATTTTAGGAAAAGCTGAGACTTTAAAAAGATTAAAAAAGACGCTAAACTTAGTAGCGACAACACCATGTCATTCTGGAGTACCCACACCATGTCATTCTGGAGCGAAGCGATAGAATCTCTTTTTAGATCCTATCGTTCAGCTAACGCCTCTCTCCAGGATGACAAAACAGGTGAAGTATTTCGTAATTTAAGTTAAAGTAATGGAAAAATTTTATACTGCCCAGAAAAAACTTTCCCAACTTCGAAAACAAGCTTCGTTTGATTTATCACAGAAACATATGGCCGCTTTAAAATATTTAAGCAAAAAAAAGCTTTTACCTTCTGGTTTGCGTCAGCGTTCTCAGAATTTTTTGGCGAGCGCTACTTTGGCCGGCTCTTTGCTTTTAAGCCAAGGCAAGGCTTTCGGCGTTCCCAATTTATTGGAAAAGCCGGCTGAAGAAAGGGTTAAAAAAGGCATTGTTACTTCAGAAGAAATCCAAAAATTGCTTGCCCAAAGACTTGGTTCTTTCGTGCCGCAAAATATTGGCAAACTAACTGAAGAAGAGGGGAAAGAGATCTGTCAGACAATCAAAGATATCTTAGGTGTTGATGTTTGCACTGAACTTGAGGGATTCAAATTGAACTATGATTATGCCTGGACCGGTTATGAACAGCATTTATTTCGCTATCCTGGAGATGACTTAAACCAGCATGATGAAGAGCTGATAGCAGGTATTGCTCCCGGCTTAGGAGCTTGGGGATATTTTAGCGAAAGTAAAGACGCAATAACAGAAGAAGACAAGCTTAAAGAAAAATATTACGTGGTTGTTCAGACCTTGTATTTTGATGACTGGGATTCAAGGTCAGAGGAGATTTACAACTTTTTTAAGCATCGGAAAATGATTATGATTAATCCGGAAAATGGCCAGGCTTGCGTAGCTGTCATCGGTGATGCCGGACCTGCCCAATGGACCGGAAAACAGTTCGGCGCTTGTCCGGAAGTAATGAAGGCTTTAAATTTACATGAAGAAATGAGAAAAGGAAAGGTGTTATTAATGTTTGTTGATGACCCTGAAGGCAAAGTTCCTTTGGGTCCGATTGACTTTAACTTGGAACAAGGCAAACCGGAAATCGCCTGATGGTATTAGTACGCTAATACAAGAAAGGAGAGAGAGTGGCTGATTTATTTTGGGATGAGCTTATAGAAATTGAAGAAATAAAAGTCAAAATTGAAAAGCATGGTTTTAGTGATGAAGAAAAAACAAAGCTTTTGGAAATTGTTTATCAGACTCTGGACTTAAGGATTTTTGATGTTATTTTAACTCAACTACCTTC
>DATKWX010000102.1:0-12461 GCA_035529355.1 Bathyarchaeia archaeon | reverse complement strand
TGTTCCCGTAAAGCATAAAGAATTTCTCTTTCTTTTAAGCTTAAATGGCTATATTTTTCTCCCATTAAGTACACCTCCTTTAACAGCGGATATTATATCCCAGATGCTGTTAAGTGGTGCACTTCGTTTTAGAACTCAAGTGCTTTTAAATCAAGATTGAAAAAAATGGCGCAAAATTATGGAGTTAATCTTTCTTGACCCGTATCTGGTTGATTGATAAAATAAAAACGAATTCTAAACTAGTAATGTCTTAAGGCACTTTTAATCGCTTCAATAATTTGGTTTAATCTTTCTTCTGCCTCGTTAAGACTGAAGACTTGTTGCAAATGATGAAAATAGTGAAAGAGCCTGTTGCGGCCCTGCTTCCAGGTTTGCCATAAATTTCCAGCTACTTCCCGGCCGCATTTTTGCGTTATTTCCTCGTACAAGCATTCTTTTTTGAGGTAAGGAATATGCTCCAGATAAGGATTTAAAGCTTTGCCGATCCTGAACTTGTCATCTTTAAGCTGGTATTGGTCAATCAACCCTAAAGCAAAAAGCCAGTCTTTTAAAAAACCTTCATAAGCTTTGGCTGCCGGCATAACCACAAAAGAATAGTCAAAAAGTTGTTTTTTATTGGTCTTTGACCAATCTAAAAGATAAAAACTTTGTTTTATTAGTTCTTTTTGGGTAAAATTAAGCTTGTTAAACCAATTTTGTTTTTCAAAAGCTTGACTATTCATTATTTTCTTATTATCCTGTTATCTTGATTTTATGTCAAACCCTGCTTTTAAACTATTGCAAAAAAGAAAAAAAGAGCTTAAGAAGAAAACTGGCAAATTAGTCAAAAAAGGCCAGAAAAGGCCAATTCTTTTTATTATTGGCCTTACTTTTTTAGTTCTCTTTCTTAGTTTCCTGGTTTATTTTTTAAACGATTTGCCTTCACCCACCAGTCTTTCTAAAGCTGATTTTCCCACCTCCACCCAAATCTTTGACCGAAATGCTGTCTTGCTTTATGAAATCTACACTGAGCAGAACCGAACGCCGATTAAACTTGAAGAAGTTCCTGAGGTAGTTAAACAAACAACGATTGCTATCGAAGATAAAGATTTTTACAAACACCGCGGCCTGGCTTTACGGGGTATTACCCGGGCCAGCTACAATATTATTTTCAAAAGAAAGCTGGAGGGCGGTTCGACCATAACCCAACAATTAATCAAAACCACCTTACTTTCTCCGGAACGAACTTTAAAACGGAAAATCAGAGAAGCTATTCTGGCCAGCCTGACGGAAATTATTTATACCAAAGACGAAATCCTGGAAATGTATTTAAACCATGTTCCCTATGGCGGCACTAGCTACGGCATTGAACAAGCAAGTAAGCGTTATTTTGGTAAAAGCGTTAAAGATGTCAACTTAGCTGAAGCGGCTCTTTTGGCCGGTCTGCCAGCGGCACCGACCCGCTACTCTCCTTTTGGCGCCGAACCATTACTAGCTAAAGAAAGACAAAATCAGGTGCTTGACCGCATGGTTCAAGACGGCTATATTACCCGCCAACAAGAAGATGAAGCCTTCAGTCAAACCTTAAAATACGCTCCGCAAACAACCGATATTAAAGCCCCTCATTTTGTTATGTATGTTAAGGATCTCCTGGTAGAAAAATATGGGCAAAAATTGGTCGAACAAGGAGGTTTACGGGTTACCACCAGTCTTGATTGGCAAATCCAAAAGTATAGCGAAGATGTCGTCGCCACAGAGATAGCCAACCTTATCAATATGAACGTTTCCAATGGCGCCACCGTCATTACCAAACCTGCTACTGGAGAAATTTTGGCTATGGTCGGATCTAAAGACTATTTTAGTAAAGACGTCGACGGTAATGTCAATATTGCCACCAGCCTCAGGCAACCAGGTTCTTCAATAAAACCTTTAAATTATGCTACCGGCCTTATTAACGGTTACACTCCGGCCACCCTATTTTTAGATATCCCTACCTGCTTTAATGCACCCGGTCAACCCGAAATCTACTGTCCCCACAACTACGACAATCGCTTTCACGGCCCGGTAACCATGCGCTCTGCTTTAGCCAATTCTTACAATATGCCGGCCGTCAAAATGCTTTCTTTAAATGGCATTAAAGCCATGATGGCCACCGCTAAAATGATGGGGATTTCTACTTGGAGTGAAGATTCTGACCGTTACGGTCTTTCTCTAACCCTGGGGGGTGGTGAAGTAAGGATGACGGAAATGGCTGTTGCTTTTGGGGTTTTTGCTAATTTGGGTAAAAAAGTTTATCTGCAACCGATTCTTAAAGTGGAGGATTACAAAGGCACCTTATATGAACAATTTGATAAAGCTAAACAGGAAAAAAGCGAGCTCATTTCCCCGAATGTTTGCTGGTTAATTAATGATATTTTAGCTGACAATAATGCTCGTACTCCTATGTTCGGTTCTCATTCTCAGCTTAATATTCCCAATCATACGGTTGCGGTTAAAACCGGTACTACTGACCATCCCCGCGGCCCCAGGGATAATTGGACCATCGGCTTCACTCCCAGTTTTTTGGTAGCCACCTGGGTAGGCAACAATGACAACAGCTCCATGAATCCTTATTTAGTCTCCGGCGTTACCGGTGCCGCTCCTTTATGGAACAAAATCATGACTTTCATTTTAAAAGACATATCTGAAGAAACCTGGGAAAAACCGACTGATATTGTTGAAACCGCTGCCTGCACCTGGGAACAGTTATCTAAACAAAATGAGGCACAGTCAGCCTCTCCAGCCAGTGAATGCCAAAGTCGTAAAGAACTTTCCATGCAAGCGGCAACGAAAAATCAAGCAAAAAGCTGGGTAGAAAAAAAACAAATCTGGATTGACAAAACTACGAATATGCCCCCAGTAGCAGGTAAAACCGATGACCTGGAACTCCGTGAACAACTTATTGGCCACGACCCCTTTACTAAAGAATACTGCCTTACCTGCCCTCATACGGACGAAAAAGCAAATGTGGTTAACTTAAACGAAGACCTCTCTCCTACCAACATAATTCCTCCTCCCAAAAAATAATAACCAATAAGCTATTGAACTATGGCTGATAATACCCTATAATATTATTGGATGCCAAGAAAAAGGACAGGGAAAATTATTTATCAGCATAAACCCCAGACTTTTCGAGCCTGGGTTTTATTTTTTTTGACCTTAGTCGGTCGTTTCAGTTACAAAATCCTTTTCCTCATCCTTAAAACCTTGGCTGAAATTTTTAAATTACTACTCCAGCTAGTCAAAAAAAAATATCTTTTTTTACTCCCCCTTTTTTTTATTTTTCTCTTTTCTGTTTACTTTTACCTTACTATCTTAAAAGACCTGCCTGGTCCTAACAAACTGATGGAACATCAACCAACAGTTTCCACCAGAATCTTAGACCGCAATGGTCAGCTTTTGTATACCATTTTTGACGGTAGTCAAAAGCGGACTCTCATCAGGCTGGAGGAAATTCCCGACTATGTAAAAAATGCCACTCTCGCTATTGAAGACAAAGATTTCTATAAACATACCGGTTTTTCTCTCCGGGGTATTATTCGGGCTGTCTACCGCAATATCTCCAAAACCTCTCTTGAAGGCGGTTCAACTATCACTCAACAACTAATCAAAAATGCCCTGCTTACTCCGGAAAAAACAATTAAAAGAAAGGTTAAAGAAATCATTTTAAGTATCGAAACGGAGATGATTTTTTCCAAGGATGAAATCCTGCAGATGTATTTAAACGAGGTTCCTTACGGTGGAACTGCTTATGGAATTGAAGAAGCAGCCCAAAACTATTTTGGGAAAAGTATTAAAGACACTAATTTGGCTGAAGCCGCTTTATTGGCCGGTCTGCCTGCCGCACCAACCAAGTATTCTCCTTATGGAGCCAAGCCAGAACTGGTTTTATCCCGGCAACACCAAGTTTTAATCCAAATGGTGGAAGAAAACTATATTTCCCAAACAGACGCTGATCAGGCGATGAAAGAAAAAATAATCCTTGCTCCCCAACAAACCGATATTAAAGCTCCCCATTTTGTCATGTATGTTAAGGATTTGCTAGTTAAAAAATACGGCCAACGTCTAGTCGAACAAGGCGGCCTCCAAGTGACTACTTCTTTGGACTTAAATATTCACCAGTTAGCTCAGGAAAAGGTCACTGAAGAGGTCAAAAAACTTACTCCGCTCAGGGTCGGCAATGGTGCCACTCTGATTACTAACCCCTCTACTGGAGAAATCCTGGCTATGGTTGGCTCCAAAGACTATTTCAACCCTGACCAAGACGGCAATGTTAATGTCACCACCAGTCTCCGCCAACCAGGCAGCGCCATTAAAGTCATCACCTATTCTTTGGCTTTAACCAATGGCCTTACCCCGGCAACCATCATTGCTGATTCACCAATAACCTACTATTCCCCTGGTTCCCCACCTTATTCGCCGGTAAACTATGATAATCGCTTTCACGGCAATATCAGCTTACGGACTGCTCTCGGTAGCTCCTACAATGTTCCTGCTGTAAAAACATTAGCTTATTTGGGAGTAGATAAAATGATTGATCTGGCCAGAGAGATGGGTATTACCAGCTGGTCTGAAGATCATGACTACGGCCTTTCCTTAACCTTAGGCGCAGGAGAAGTAAAAATGACTGATATGGCAGTAGTTTATGCTACCTTGGCCAATCTTGGTTTAAAAAAACCTTTAAGACCGATCTTAAAAGTAACTGATTCTAAAGGAAACCAACTTAGCGGTTTTGAGCCGGAAAAACCAGAAAGAGTCTTGGATCCCGAAGTGGCTTATCTTATCACCGACATTTTAAAGGACAATCAGGCGCGGATACCTGCCTTTGGCCCGTCGTCTCTGCTCAATATCCCCGGCCATGACGTTGCGGTCAAAACTGGAACTACCAATAATAAAAGGGACAACTGGACTATCGGCTACACCCAAGACCTGTTGATTGTTACTTGGGTAGGCAACAATGATAACTCACCGATGAGCGCGATTGCCTCAGGAATTACCGGTGCCTCACCAATTTGGCACAATATTATGCTTGAGGTTTTAAAGGATAAACCCGCTCATCAATTCCAACCACCGGAAAACCTGATCAAACTCGAGGTTTGTTCCTGGAACGGTTTACTGCCCTGCCAAGGCTGTCCGACTAAAGAAGAATATTTCCTAGCCGGCACAGAACCAAAAATCCATTGTTCAAGTGAGGAAATGAAAACAATTCTTGAACAGCAAGAAAAACAAAAGCAAGACAAAATTCTTGAAGGCATTTCTACCCAAAGATAGTCTTCTTCCACAAATTCTCACGAGTTTCGCAGTTCCATGTCATTCTGGAGTGAAATGAAATGAAGCAATAGAATCTTACAAAGATCCTATCGGTCGCTTCGCTCCTTCCAGGATGACAGAATAGCCTTGCTTAGCTAAAGTGCGAAACTCGTGATTCTGCCTTACATATACAATAGTCTTAATACAAAAGATATTAAAACTGAATCTTTTTTTCCAAAAATTAAAAAATATTCTTATTTCTGGAAGTCTTGTCCTTGATTGGGGCGTTCGACTCGAGGCCTGGCTTCGTTAACTACCAAATTTCTACCTTGCAAATCTTTGCCATTTAACATTTCTATGGCTTTTTTTGCTTCTTCATCACTACTCATTTCTATAAAACCGAATCCTTTTGAGCGACCGGTATTCCGGTCGGTAATTACCGTGCTGCTAACAACTGCACCAGCTTGGCCGAAAAGTTGAGATAGTTGGTCGTCAGTAACACTATAGTCGAGATTACCAACATAAAGCTTTTTGTTCATTTCTTTCACCTCCTTTCAAAAGCAAGCTTCTTTGAAGGTCTTACTGTTACTTGAGACCAAAAGAAAGCTATGCGAAAAAAATTAAGAATAATGAATTTTATCAAAAAATTTACTTTTTCGCAAATTCCCAGATTAACCGGGAGATTTTTGGTATTACCTTAATAGCTTCTTCTTCAAACACACCCCTAGTTAAAACGCACAAAACATAAGGATTGTTACTTAAAATTATACCGCAGTCGTTTACAACCTGAATCTCATTACCAATCTTGTGGCTAACATCAATATATTCCGGCACGCCTTTAGAAATTCTGTCTTCGAATTGAGTATTAGTCAAAACATCCAAAACCTTCTCCGTTGACTTGGAACTAATAAGCTCGAAGTTATAAAGCTTCACCCAATAATCACCCATCTCTTTTGGGGTGGTCGTATTTTCCTCCAAAGAGGTATTCTTCATCTTGAGTGTTTTAAAATGCTGCTCGATATCTCCCCCTAAAAGATTTAGCAATACTAAAGCCGCGGTATTGTCTGATTCTTTACCGCTCAACTCAACCAATTTTAAGTAAGAATAAACTGTTCCCGCCTCGTCGTAGCGCATACTGCCTGTTCCGTAATCCTGAACATCTTCTTTTTTTAAAGTATAAATCTCATTTTCGCTCAACTTCGCTTCGTCCACTTTTTGGTAAAAACTAACTATAATGGGAACTTTGTTCACCGAAGCGGCAGTAAAAACCTGATCTTCGTTAATGCCAAAGAACTCATTTTGTTTTAACTGATAGAAATAGACTCCATATTCACCTTGTAAACCCTGAACTAAAAGCTCCGTTGATTTTTTAACTCCCTCAAATCCAGTTAAATTGGGTTTAATACCCAAAACATCTTCAAGCTCTTGCTCATTTGATTTAGAAATCCTATAGACCGAAGGAGCTGTTACCTTTTGCCATAAATCCTTGGCTTGGTTTTTAAACCAAAGAAGAAAAGACAGGACAATCGTCCCAAAAAATAAAACCACAATTCCTAAACGCGTTCCCTTATACTTTTTGATGTTGTTAGGGTTTTTTAAGTCTAGTCTCTTTCTTGGAAAATCTTTAATTGGAGCCATTAACTAAGTTGTTTTGCTACCAACAAAACTTGTTCAACTAATCGCTGGCTATATCCCCATTCATTGTCATACCAAGCAATAACCTGTAAAAGGTCTTGAGCCACTACCTTGGTTAATGATAAATCAACTAAGCAAGAAAGTTTAAGACCAATTATATCTGAAGAAACTATAGGTTCCTCCGTCACTCCCAGGATATCTTTTAATTCGGTTGCCGCCGCCTTCTTGAAAGCTTCATTTACCTCATCAACACTAATCTTTCTTTTAGTAACAAAAGTAAGATCTGTTAAGGACCCTGTTGCTACTGGCACCCTGATCGCCAATCCGTCAAAAATATCTTTTACTTGAGGGTAAACCTTGGCCGTAGCTTTGGCTGCTCCGGTGGTAGTCGGCACAATATTAATAGCCGCTGCTCTAGCCCGTCTAAGATCTTTATGTGATCCATCCAAAAGCTCCTGATCCGATGTGTAGGCATGAATTGTCGTCATTAACGCCTTGACTATACCAAAGTTTTTCTCGACCACTTTGACTACCGGAGCCACACAGTTGGTCGTGCACGAGGCAGAAGATAAAACCGGTTCATTACCAATATTATTTTCGTTGACGCCGATAACATATATTGGTGTTTGCTCGTCCTTTGGCGGCGCGGTGATGATCACTTTTTTGACCGAATCTCTAAGATGCTGTTTTGCCCCTTGGGCGTCACAGAAAACTCCGGTTGACTCAATCACTATTTGCACACCATACCTGCCCCAAGGAATATGGGCTGGCTTTCTTTCACCTAAAATCGGAATGGCCACTCCATCAACAACCATCGCTTCACCCCTTACTTCTACTTTGGCAGGATACTGAGCATAACTGCTGTCATATTTAAAAAGATGGGCCCAGCCCGAAGTATCAATCTTGCCTGAGGTGTTAATACAAACCAGATCGATTTTATCCCTATAGTCTTGCAAAATTATCCTAGCCGCCAAACGGCCGATCCGACCAAAGCCATTAATGCCAACTTTAATCATTTTTCAATCTCATCAATTTTCCTAAGTATCCTATTATATCTTTCTTCTTCATTAAAACCTGCTTTTAAAAACATGTCAACAATTTTTATCGCCTTTTCCTCATCCAAAAATTCTGCTGCCAAAACCAAAACATTCGTGTTATTGTGGGCTCGGCTAGTTATCGCCTGGGGAACAAACGTACAAAGGGCTGCTTTTGCTCCCTTAATTTTGTTGGCCGCTATACTCATCCCAATGCCGTCACGGCTAATTAAAATCCCTAAATTTTCTTTATTCTTAACTACTTTTTTTACCAGAGGAAAAGCATAGTCAGGATAATCGTCATCCTGTTGAAGAATTTTCGCGCCTACATCCTCAAACTCAATCTTTTTACTCTTTAACCATTTGGTGATCTCCTGTTTTAGATTCCAACCACCGTGATCGCTACCAATAAAAATCATTCTATCCTATATTCTGGCCCCCGGTAACCAAGCCGAGGAGCAGTAAAAGCCCTTTCTTTTTTAACGATAAATCTTTTTAAGCGGGTCGAAAATTCTTTTTCAAAACCATCAATCGCTGCCAAAACCTCTTCTTCTTTATCAACGATTTTAAAAACCTTTAATTCCTCTCCTCTAACGTACATATTATTTTTAAAGTATCTTATTATTTCTTCCCAAAACTTACCATAAAGAATAAAAGGTTTGTGAATACCATAATAAAGACGGGCTAGACACCAGGCCATGGAAAACTCGGAGAAAGTTCCGGTCCCTCCTTTAAAAATAATATAAACATCTCCATGTTCCAAAAGTTTAAAAGTTCTTTCAATATAATTGCCGGTTTTGATTTCTCTGTCAGTAATGTTTTTGGGGTACCTGCCTTCAAAACCCGAAGCGCTTTGAGGATAAAAAGTAATGCTTAAAGTCTCACCATTAACCTTTTCTGCACCCTGCGTAGAAGCATCCATTACACCCGGGCCGCCGCCATTAACAATCACATATCCTTTACTGGCTAAAAGCTTTGCCACCTTAAAAGCCGTATCATAAAGTCTTTCACCCTTCTTTGTTTCACTTGATCCCAAAAAAGCAATATTTTTTATAAACCCCATCAAAATAAGTATACCCTAAAGCCTTTCTCTGTTCAATTACTATCTTTCAAACTCTCCTTCTAAAACTGCCTTAGCCGGTGCCTCATTCCCATCTTCAGGTTCCAGGGTAACTAAAATTTGGTTGTACTCTGATCGGTCTTCTGAAGCAGTATAATAAAGCTTTGCTTCGCCTAAGGCGCTTAATTCTAAGCGGCCGACAGAAAGAAAGTCGTCTCCTTTCTTAAACCAACCTTCAAAGTAATAACCTTTCTCCGGCAACCTTAACCCCGAAACATTAAGTCGGTAATAGAACTTGCCGTCAGAAAAAGCTCTTTTAACTTCACCTTCAGCTCCGCTACCAACTAAATCTCTAATTTCTGTTGCCTCGCTGCCGGAAGATAAAACTCCGTCTACTTCTTCCCTCATCTGCTTGACTTCTTCCTCACTCATAGCCTTAACTTCTTCGCCGTTTTTTCTCACCGCTCCCTCTTCTTGAACAATAACCTCTTCAAATTTGGAAGGAATTGCCTCTTTAGATTTCTGAGACCGAAGGTAAAAGAAACCAGCTAAAACCAGCAAGACTAGTCCAAAACCAACTAAAATATTACTTCTTTTCTGTATTTTTACTTCTGGCATTTACTCAATCACCTCCTTTTTGAAAACTCTGCGGATTAATCCGCACCTGCCTGCCGCAGGCAGGATCCCTAATTTATGAAAGTTTTCATACGCCGACCTGTCCGCCATAGCTTTAGCGACGGTGGAAGCGAAAACTTTGCAAAATAATCAAAGTGCTCCATCGTCCCCGCCGATTCGCCGGGGGTTTTCGCATAGGCTGTATAAAAAAACTGCTTTTTTAAGCAGGTATACTTAGTTTAATCAATCCCACCTCATTTGTCAATCTATTTAATAGGATTAAGCTCCGAAAGTATGAGAAGTAACCATCTCCCTTAGTAAAGTATTAATATTAATCTCTCGTCATTACCTCATCTTCGGGTACACCAATTACTTTACCAAAGATGAACTGGTCGATACCAAAATAAGAAAGCTTTCTTTTGCCTTCTAATTCTAAGCCTGCCTTTTGATAAAACTTTTTTGCTCTTGGCTGGCCTGCCACCTCCAATTTATGGCAACCACACTCCCGACCAAATCTTTCCCATTCTCTCATCAACTCTCTCCCTATCCCCTTTTTTCTGTACTCAGGCAATACCCCTAACCAACGACAAAAACAAACGCCGCCATAGGCTTTATCTAAAACCGCAAAAGCTACTATTCTTGCCTCTATTTTGGCCAGAAGAATAATTTTCCATCCGGTTAAAAGCCATTGTTGAAAATTATTTTCCGTATAAACCTGGGTTAAAAAATAATCAACCACCGCTTTTGAATAACCGGGAAAATCATTGGCAATTGTTTGGGAAAAAACCTGCCAAAACTCATCTAAATCTCCAAATTGGAGTTTTTCGATCTTTATGTCCATTATCATAATTCTACCATTTTGCTAAAATAAATTGTAATGAAAAAAACTTTCCTTATCTTCATCTCCATATACTGCTTAATTCTATTCATCGTCTCTTTATCTTTCCAAATAATTTTAAAAATAAACAACTTAAAATTATCAAGCTCAGCTGCTAAATTATCTTTTCCCCCTACCTCTCTACCTGCTTTTGACCTCCCGAAACTTACGCTTGACTCTATTTTTAGCTTAGACCATTCCTGGCTTAACAAGCTTCCTTCAGACCAAACTATTACCCTTATCACCACCGGCGATGTTATCCCAGCCAGAACCGTAAATTACAAAATGACTATTTATAATGACTTCACTCACCCTTTCCTTAAAACCGCTGATTTTCTTAAAGCAGCTGACCTAACCTTGATTAATCTTGAATCACCTTTAATTAAAAATTGTCCTGTTTTAAACGCAGGAATGGTCTTTTGCGGCAATCAACATTTTGTAGATGGCCTAATTTTTGCCGGTATTGATGTTGCCAATCTGGCCAATAATCACACTTTAAACTGGGGAATTGAAGGAATGGAACAGACTATCAATCTTTTAAAAGAAAATCAGGTTGAAAGCTGCGGTTTTCCTACCAATCAACTAGCGATTAAAGAACTTAAAGGTATAAAAATTGGTTTTTTGGGCTGGAATTTTCTGGAAAGTTTTGATGAAGAAGATGAAATCCTTGAAACAATTAAACAAGCAAGGAAGCAAGTTGATCTTTTGATTGTCTCTGCTCATTGGGGAACAGAATATGTTGATCTCCCAGCTGAATGGCAGGTTAATTTGGCTCATAAAATGATTGAAGCCGGTGCTGACCTTATTGCCGGCAATCATCCCCACTGGTTCCAACCAATCGAGATTTATAAAGACAAATTAATCATTTATGCTCACGGTAACTTTATTTTTGACCAAGAATGGAGCCAAGAAACAAAAATTGGCGTGGTGGCCAAACACACTTTTTATAAAAATAAGCTTGTTGACAGCCAATTTTTTCCGATTTTCTTAAGCGATTATAATCAGCCTGCTTTTCTACAAGCCGAGGAAAAACAAGCGGTTTTATCCCAACTCCAAACTGTCTCCGATAAGGTTTACGGGGTAAAATAAAACCAGCTTACCAAAAGCAAGCTGGTTTAAAAATATTCAGTTTCCAACGAAAATTTACTCTTTCTTTAGTACTGGCATACCTGTTCTCTCGGTTTCAATAACCTTGTAACCAGCGGGAACAGCATCTAAAGCACCGTCACGGACTTCTCGAGCAAAAAAGTAGATTATTTGCTTCCTTCCACCGCGCAAAGTAACTTCTTTGTGGTGAAGGTAATAAGTAACCCCCTTTTTGTTTTTGTATGAATAAGCCATCTAATAATCACCCCCTTTTTTTAAGGCAGATTAGTTTTTTTCAATTTACTCTTAAATATTAGGCTAGCAACAGGCTATTTGTCAAGAAGCGCTTGCCTGAAGCAAATTTTAAAATAAATTTCAATTCATAGATATTCATCAGGACAGGTTTTACCCCAATACCAGACCCGCCAAAATAGGCGGGTCGGTACGGGGTCATTTCAGCATCTTTTGACATAAGGAGGGAGAAAAAGGATAGATCCTGAAACCCTCCAAAGGCGGGCAGGCAAGTTCAGGATGACGCTGAGCGTCAGTTCAGAGCCTATCCCGAATTTATTTCGGGAATGACACAGATGACTAATTTATAGAACAAAGTAGGGTTTTTAAATGAGTAAACGATTTAATCTGGGCAAGATTTTAAGTGATTGAAATTTCTCTCTTGACAAAAGACGTATAAACTTTATATTATCTAGTCAGCTAAGGAAAATAATTCCTAGCTTTTTATTTTGGGAGCCTTTTTATCAAAAATCAATGAAAAAGAGCGAAAAATTATCAATAAATGAACCTGTAAAACTTAAACCTCATTTTCTTCAAACCCACCAAGTTTTAGCTCAACTTAAAACAAGCACCAACGGTCTTACCGAAGCCCAAA
>DATKWX010000101.1:0-5596 GCA_035529355.1 Bathyarchaeia archaeon | reverse complement strand
TTATCCAATAACGATTAATCTTCCCGGCATTTACAACATTTACAATGCTTTAGCCGCCTTTACTGCTATCTCGGTTTTAAAAATCCCAACTGATAAGATTATCCAGGGATTTAAAAATTTCAGGCCGGCTTTTGGCCGTTTTGAACAAATAAAAATTAACGGCAAAATGTTGACTTTAATGCTAATTAAAAACCCTGCCGGTTTTAACCAAGTTTTAAAAACTTTAGGCCAACTTGACAGAATTAATAGAATACATTTACTTATCGCTTTAAATGACCTGATTGCTGATGGCCGTGATGTTTCCTGGATTTGGGATGTAGATGTTAAAGCCCTAAACAAGCTTAAAATTGATAAATTAATCGTTTCCGGCACCAGGCTTTATGATATGGCCATAAGGTTGAAATACGCGCTTAAAACTGCGGATATTCATTTAGAAGCAAGCCTTAAGAAAGCAGTCAATACTTTAATTAATCCTAGCCAATCGCAAGGAAAGAATGTAAAAAACTTATATATCTTAGCTACTTATACAGCGATGCTTGAAATAAGAAAGATTTTAGCTCAGAAAAATCTCGTTCACTCTACCTGGAAGGATTGAAATTGACATTTATCATTCCCGACTTGATCGGGAATCTATAAAAATAAATCATTATCTATTATGTTGTTAAACATTGGCCATCTTTATCCCGACCTGCTTAACATCTATGGTGACCGGGGTAATATCATTTGCCTTAAAAAGCGCTGTCAATGGCGGGGGATTGAGGTCAAAGTAACCGACGTTTCTTTAGATTACCAGCTTAAAGCCGGTGAGTTTGATTTGTTTTTTGGCGGAGGAGGCCAAGACAGACAGCAGCTGATTGTAGCCAAAGATTTGCAAAAAAAAGCCAGGGTTTTAAAACAAGAAGCCCTAAGAGATGTACCAATGCTTACTGTTTGCGGTACTTATCAGCTTTTTGGCCATTTTTTTAAAACTAACACTGGTTGCAAAATTCCCGGTATTTCCATTTTTGATGTCTACACCGTTAGCTCTCATCAAAGAAAAATCGGCAACATTGTCGTTAAACTCAATCCCTTAATCGCTCAGTCACTCAGTAACCCAGTCACTTTTAATCACTCAGTCACTCAAAATCTTGTCGGTTTTGAAAACCACATCGGCAACACCTTTTTCTCCCGACATGCCAAGAGTGACTCACCTGCGAGGTGGGTTACTCAAGACACCTCGGGAACATCTCTAGCTCTTCCCTTAACTCTTCCCTTGGGAAAAGTAATGAAAGGCTGTGGGAATAATGGCCAGGACAAAACCGAAGGAGCGATTTTTAAAAATGTTTTAGGTACTTATCTTCACGGCCCGCTTTTGCCAAAAAATCCTCATTTGGCTGACTGGCTGATCAAAAAAGCACTGGAGATTAAATATAAAAAGCCAATTGCCCTAAAATCCCTTGATGATTCTTTGGAGTGGCAGGCTCATCAGGCTGCTTCTAAAAGAGGCTAGTTTTTGCTAAAATATAAGGTTAATCTATCATTTAGTTATAAACTATAATAAAAAGTCAGTATTATATAGACCTGCCATAAAAAGGAGGTGAGAATTTTTGGGCCGTAAATTAACTCAAGCCGACCAACCTCAATTAGATCCAGAATTCGCGGCAACAATGCAAAAACTTGGTTTTGATCCTCAACAAATTTGTACTGGTGACATAGGCACTTTGATGGAACAAGCCTCACCCAATGTAAAAGAGGAAGAATTCGGCAATTTGAGAGCCGCACTTGTTACTGCACTTTACCAAGTCGGGAGGGGCGAAGAATTACAGGATTGGGCAATGAATCTATAGTTTTCACCAAAAATTAAAAAGTACCTTTTACAACAACCGACAGTCATTGGTAGAGACGCAATTAGCAGCGGGGGTAGCTGGAATTGGCATCGCGCTGAGCGCGATTAAAGCCACGCTTAGCGTGGCAGACGCGCATTTATAACTGAATATTTCATATTTCGTTAGAAAAGGGTTATTTAAAGGCCGGGGTGGCGGAATTGGCAGACGCGCAGGACTTAGGATCCTGTGGAGGTCAAACTCTATGTGGGTTCGAGTCCCACCCCCGGCACAAAGGTTGATCCTTTTTAAGGATGATCCCTGGCAGGGATCATCCTTGTAGAATTCAACTCTGAATATGTTTAAAATGTAAATTTTTTTAAAAGGAGGTGAATATGGTAGACGATGAATCACAAAGGTTTCCTCAGCCTTATAAGGTAGATTTGGCCAACATCCGACGAGCAATAGAAAACTCTAGCCGAAGGGGACCAGCTCCCAACAGAATAACCAATGCTGACTGGAAACATGTTTCACGCACAAAAGATCATTTGCATTTATCAGAAAGAGCCAAGCTAGCTTGGGCAGTGAAGCATATTTTTGGCAAAGAAAAACCCCGGCTAAACTCACGTGAAGCTAATGATTTTTTTTATCTGGTTTTCCATGTCTTAAGTGACGAACACCCAGCCCTACCTGATCTTCGTCTTAGTGCTCAACGAACAGCAGAAGAACAAAGAAGGCAACAAGAAAGACAAGCATTATTAAAAAAAAGGGTAGCGGTAACTCAAACTGCGGACGCAATTATTAAACCCGGCACTTCCCCTGATGCAAAAGAAACATTAGAACAAAGGTTAGCCGGATTTAGTGAAACTGAAAAAGGAGACCTTAAAACTGCAGTTACTACAACACAAGAGTTAATTGGACAAATAGGTATAGATCCGGACACTGCTGTTCGTGCCGCAACAAATCTTGCTGCGATATTTTCACCACACTTTCCCCAATCTGAAAGTGTTAAAAGCCCAGCAGGTTCAGATACCGTAGCAGCAGCAGAATAGCGATTGTTTATTTTTTGGTTGGCCTTATTTCTCTGGTAATTATTTTGCCAAGAGGATTGTATTTGGCCAAAAACCATATTAAAGACAAGTCTTGAAAATTAGTGTCTATAATTACGCGGTGTCAAGAGGTCGACACCTACGCGGTGTTAGGAAAGCATGGAAGACAAATTTGACCTTTTCCGGCATGATATTGTTCCAGTTGTACCACCTGAACCAGAAGACAGAAAGTGTTCTCTAACTCCTAAAGATGAAAAATATCTTTGTTCTTTGATTGGCCCAGAAGCAATTAGTTATTTAAAAGAGGAGCTTCAGGTAGAATTAGTTAGAAATTTAACAAAAGAAGAAAGATATCAAAAAGGAAGGTATAGATGGGGAAAAACTTCAGTCTTTGAGTTTGAGCTAGGGGGCCGTGTCGTAGTAATAAATGAAGAAAAATTTAAGAGATCACAGTTGCCTTTTCTTGAACAGGCAAATGCCGAACAAGAAGAAGGGGCTAAAAAAAAGGTGAGCAGAAAAGGCGTTAGTATTAGCTTTTACTTCGCCGATAAACCTTGGGGGGCGATTTCGAAGAGGTGAGGGAAACATTGCAATCCGGAACAATTCCTTTTTTAAAAACCTTATGGAGCTTCGTCCAGAAGATAGACAATGATGTTTTTATTACCCCTATGGATAAACGAAGGCTCCGATTGTATACAAAATTTTTTAAAAAAACTAAACGCCCGCGAATATTTGTATTTGATTTAGAAAGTTATATTGCCCACAGAAACACTAAATGTATGCCAAAACCTGTTTAATGAATAATCACGCTATACCAAGAGGTTGACACCTGCGCGGTGTTATGAAAAATACCGGACGACAGCTTTGTCAACTTTAAATTTATATGTCAGTTTAGTCTATTTGGTTTTGGTAGGTATAAGCGGACCGATAATTGACCATTGGAACGTAAAAATTGTTTATTTTTTGGTTGGCCTTATTTCTCTGGTAACTATTTTACCAAGAGGCTTATACCTAGCCAAAAACCACATAAAAGATAAGTTTTGAAAACAAGTATTATTATTTAAGCTGGGAGAAATATAATGACTAAGTGGACTCGAAAAAATATATTAAAAGTGGTTGGAGTAGATGAGTCAGCACTTGGATCAGAGGTGTTGGCAAATTTAAAAATAAGAAGGCAAGAGTTAAATCAAGGAGCGGCAGAGCAGAATTTATTGGATGGAGCTATCTTACCTCCTTATGAATTTACTTTGCAAGATGCACTAGATAGCATGATGTTTGATGGTGGCGTAAGCGGTGCTCCACAAAGCAAAGATATCAGACCTTATCTTATAGAAGTATTACTATAGATGTTTCCACTGCCGCATTATAATCAACTTAATGTAGTAATTGATCTGATGAAGAAAGAGGTGGCTTAGCTGAGGGAAACGAAGGCTGGGCTGGTTTAGAATTGCCAGCAGAAACTCAGTCAATTGCACCTGAAGATTGGATTAGGTTTGAGGCCGGAGCCGAAGGTGTCGTTTTAGAGCAACTTTAAATTGTTTACTCCAAAATCTACCCCTTCAGTATTCACCAGACAGGCGACTCTTTCCAAGTTCTTGTTTTTCCTTGTTCAAAATTGTAAGCTGACATAAGCAAATTTGTGAAAAAATATGTTTGATCAAACTAGGGTCAACAAGATAATCCGCTCCCTTATTATTTCGGATTTTTGCCTCTTTTTTGCTCTCGGTCTTTTATCACCGATTTTTGCCGTTTTTATCCTCCAAAATATAGAAAATAAAATCGCGGTAATCGGCTACGCCGTTTCCTGCTACTGGATTACCAGAGTTATCATGGTAATTCCTTTAAGCCGCTTGATGGACAAACTAAAAGGCGAGTTTGACGAGTATTCTTTTATGGTCATCGGCACTTTCCTAATCTCCCTCATCCCACTGTTCTATATTGTCTCATCTCAACCCTGGCATATTTATTTACTGCAAATTGCCAATGGTCTTGCCAACTCAATAGCTGTTCCTGCTTGGCGTATACTCTTCACCAATCACATTGATCGAAAAATTGTCGGCTTTGAATGGTCTTTGGAAGATGTCGGCGTCGGCATTGCCACCGCCTTAAGCGCCGCTATCGGAGCCCTTGTCGCCGACAAATTTGGTTTTAACATTCTTTTTGTGGCCGTATCTTTTTTTGGAATAATCGGAGCCCTAATTCTCCTTACACTAAACAAAAGCAAGAAATCAATCCTAGGAGAATTAATAAACGGTAAATCTGATAAAGCACCCCTAAAAATCGACACTCTTAAATAGAGTGTTATAATCTAAAATAATGACCATTCCAAAAGATAGCAAACCAGGCAAACAACCTATGGGAGCAACAAGGTTCATTAGACCATCAAGATTAACACCACGACAGTGGGAAAAACTCGATCTAAATGAAAGAGAAGGACTTCCTGATGATGATTTAGATGATTTAGATTTAATAAGGCCGGTGGATGACACTGATATGCTTTGTCCTCATGAGGTTCGTGTAAGTACTGACACCACCATCTATATAATATGATAAGTTTTGTTTATACCAAAATTAAACTCTAAGACCTTTCAAAAAACCTCAAGTTCTTGTCTTTTTCTGCCCAAAATAGTAAATTGATATCAGGCTTATGAAAAACAAAGTCATTTCTTTTATTTGGCAAAGAAAAATATTTTTAGCCAGCCTCATTTTTTTATTTTTGCTTGGCTTTTTTGGCTTTAGGTTTTT
>DATKWX010000100.1:0-7942 GCA_035529355.1 Bathyarchaeia archaeon | reverse complement strand
ACCGTCACCGGTCGGCCAGCGCCGCCACTGAACGCCATAAACCGGACCGATGTCTCCCCATTTTTTGCAAAAACTTTTATTGGTTTTCATTTTTTCCATAAATTTTTCAAAATCCAGCTTGGGAACTTTGCCTTTTTCCATATAATAACGGTAGTTTTTATAAGGATAGTCATCCCAAATATGAACGTCATTATCAATCAGATATTTAATATTCGGGCTTCCTGAGAGAAACCAAATCAATTCATGGACAATCCCCCGGAAAAAAACTTTTTTGGTAGTCAAAAGAGGAAAGCCCTTAGAAAGATCCCAATGAAGTTGCCGGCCAAAAACGCTTTTGAGATTAACACCTGTGCTGTGGGATTTTTTCCAAACCCCATTTCTCATAATGTCTTTGGCTAAGTTTAAATACTGGTATTCGGGATGAGAATTACCCTTATTTTTTCTGCTCATATAATCCTCCTTAATAATCTAGAATTAATTCTGAATTATTATAAACTCTTTACTCTTTTGATCAACAATCAGCATTAATTTCTTCCCTGCTTGGATTTTTCCATCCAGCATCATTTGGGCAATTAAACTTTCGATTTTGTCCGCAATCAACCTTTTCATCGGTCTTGCCCCAAATTCAAAATTATAACCTTCGGAAACCAATTCATCATAAACTGCGGAATCTGCTTCTAAAATTATCTCTTTTTCCTTAAGACGACTTTTCAATTTGGTCATCAAAAGCTCGGCAATTTTCTTAATATCTTCTTTTTTAAGAGGCTCAAAAACAATCACTCCGTCAAAACGATTTATTGTTTCCGGCGAAAAAATTTTTTGCCTTAAAACATATTCTGTTACTTCAGTAGGTTTTAAACCGGCTTTAACCCTTTCGCGAATAAATTCGGCCCCGGCATTAGAAGTACAAATAACAATCATATTTTTGAAAGAAACAATGCTGCCTTCTTTGTCTCTTATGTACCCCTCATCAAAGACCGTCAAAAACAAATGAATTGTCTCGGCTGAAGCTTTTTCAAATTCATCCAATAAAAGAACGGAAAAAGGGTGTTCTCTGGCTTGACGAACAAAAAGCTCAAAAGAAAACGGTTGTGACATATCAAAGCGGATCAGGCGCTTTTCATCACCACAAAAGTTTTCCGCCAGGACCTTGGCAGTTTCTGTTTTACCGACCCCTGTTGGTCCTAAAAACAAAAAAGTGCCCATCGGCTTTTCCCTTTCGGAAATTCCTACCCTAGCTCGCTGCATCGCCTTAACCAAAGCCGAAACCGCCTGGTTTTGATCAACAATTCTCCGGTGTAGAATCGAATCAAGCTCCTTCAGTTTCACCCTTTCTTTCTGCCCTATGGTTCCGATGGGAACTTTGGTTCTTTGAGAAATCAGTTGATCAACATCTACACGAATAACTGTCTTTTTTCCATTAGCTTCTGCTTCGTTAATTAATTGATCCAAAAGATCAACCGCTTTTTCCGGAAAAGGGATATGAGTGACTAATTTATCAGATTGTTCAACAATTTCTTTTAAGGCATTAAAAGTAGTAACTACGTTTTTCCCTCTTTCAAGTTTAGTCAGAATATTTTCCAAAATTTCCAGCGCTTCCTCACGGGACGGCGGCTTGACCTCAAGTACTTCAAAGTATTTCAAAAACTCCTCGTTAGGAAAAATATTTTTAGCATAAGCCTCAGGTGTCGTAACCCCGATTATTTGTGTTCCCCGACTTTCGGCCACGTGCGCAATAGCTGAAGTTAAATTAATATTAGCTTGCTTGAAAATATATTCATCAATACTGTTAATAACCAAAATAATATTGCCTGCTTGTTCAGCTTCTTGCAAAATCTCCTGGAACTTTGCTTTACCTTGAGCATCCCAAACCGATTTGCCCAAAATCAGATTCATATTAACCATCAGAACCCTTTTATAAAAAAGCCTGGGGTTAACTTGCCTTTCCCTGATTGTTTTGGCAAATCCCAAAAGAATCGTATGTTTCCCAACACCCGGATGGCCAACCAGTAAAACATTTGCCTGGCTGGACCGGCTTAAAACCGCTTCAATTTGTTTTATTTCTTTTTCCCGACCTACTAACTGGTGACTGAAAGAAGGAGGAAAATCCAAGTCCTCAGTTAACTCATCAAGCATTAAAGTATAACCAAAAGCCAAACTGCTGCCTATGCTTGGCACCCGAAAAAGGTTTTCTTTAAGCCAGAATTTCTTTTTTTTATTAAGTTCTGCTTTATTTTTTAAGTACCAAACCAAAACTTCTTCTAAATCTTTTGGGTCAACTTTTTTTAAATCCTCTTCGTTTGTAATTCCCAGTCTTTGGAAGACAAATTTTCTCGCCTCTCCTTTTAAAAGTTCAACCTTGGTTTTAGGTGGTTTTTGAGTAATAAGGTACAAAGGCCAAGAAATAAACGGTAAAAATAACCAAGTTAAAACCAAAGGCAAACCTAAAAGAAAGAAAGATAAACTAAAGAGCACCCCCAGGATAATCAAAAATATCCGGACGGAAAAACCGATTCCTCGGGAAATAAGATTAAAAATCAGGTTATTGAAAAAAGCAGCTGGGGAAAAACCAGGAGCACTTTTTTTGATCTCAATCCGGCGCCAAGGAGCAAAAAGGGTTCTTAAAAGTAAGGGAACGGAAAAAACATGAAGCCCTAGCAAAACAAAATTAAACCAGGCACGGAAAATTCCCTTTAGAGCTTTACCATAATGCCAGGATAGAAAACCAATAAATGACATTATAAAAAGTATAGAAGATTACTAAGCGCGCTTCAAGCCTGTGAGTTTAAATGTCTTTCTGTCTTCAAACTCCTGACGCTTGCCTTTGTTCCAGAGTTTAACCGACCTAAAATAGCCGACGATACGGGAGTAAACTTCGGTTGGCTGACCGCAGGTAGGACAGGTAAATCTTTTGCCTTTGATCCGGCCGTGTTTGGAGCAGATGGAAAAAGTCGGCGTTAAAGTAAAATAGGGCAGTTTTGTCTGAAAAGCGATTTTTTTAACCAGGGCTTTAGCCTCCTGCCATTCAATCTCTTCACCTAAAAAAGTATGAAAAATCGTCCCACCGTTATAAAGCGGCTGGATATCGTCTTGATGTAAAAGCGCCTCAACCACATCGTCGGTATAATCAACCGGCAACTGGGTCGAGTTGGTCAAATAAGGCGCGTCTTTAGTCCCGGAAACCTTAATTTTGGGGTAATGTTTGCGGTCCAGCAAAGCAAAGCGATAGGCGGTCGATTCCGCCGGCGTAGCCTCAAGATTGTACAAGTGCCCGGTTTCTTTCTGGTACTCCACCAGTTTCTTTCTGATAAACTGCAAAATCTCCATGCTGAAAAGTTTGCCGTCAGGCTCGGCAATGGTGCACCCCAAAAGATTTTGACAAGCCTCATTAGCTCCACAAATTCCTAGGGTAGAAAAATAATTCCGAAAACTGCCCAGATAGACTCGAGCATAGGGCATTAATCCTTCTTTTAAATTTTTAGCCACCAATTCCCTTTTAATTTCTAAGGAATCTTTGGCCAAATCCATGTATTTTTCCAAAAGGCTAAAAAATCTTCCTTTTTGACTTTTATTCCTGTTACTATCTATTGGCATACCCGCCTCTTTGGTAACAACCCCTCTTCCTTTTTTAGCCAAATAAGCCAAACGATTAAGGTTAACAGTAACTACGCCAATCGAACCGGTGCTATCACCTTTCCCCCAGATACTCCCCGGCTGCTTCGTTAATTGGTTAAGATTAAGATTGAGACGACAACACATCGCCCTAATTGAATTGGGATCCAAGTTAGAACCAATATAGTTTTGAAAATAGGGAACGCCAAAACGAGCCGCCACTTTAAAAATTAACTCGGCAATAGGACTATCCCAAACAAAGTCTTTAGTCAAATTATAGGTCGGGATAGGAAAAGTAAAAATCCTGCCGACATCATCGCCTTCAAGCATTATTTCAAGAAAAGCCCTGTTAACCATATCCATTTCTTTTTGAAAATCCCCGTACTTTTCCTTTCTTTCCTTACCGCCGATAATCACTCTTTTTGAGACCAAATCCTCGGGCGGTTTGATATCAAAGGTAAAGTTGGTAAAGGGCATCTCAAAACCCCATCTGGAAGGCACATTTAAAGAAAAAACAAGGCGCTGCATTTCTTGTTTGACTTCATCCTGAGTTAGTTTGTCTTCGCGGACAAAAGGCGCCAGAAAAGTATCAACCGAGGAAAAGGCTTGGGCGCCGGCAAATTCATTATAGGTACAGCGAAGAAAATTGATCATATGAAGAACGGCGGTATCCAAATGTTGGGCTGGACGCGAATCAACCTGAAAAGGCAGATTACCAAAACCTAAAAGTAAAAGGTTTTGCAGACTCCAGCCGGCGCAATAGCTAACAAGTCCATGGGTTAAATTATGTATTTGAAGAATTCCTTTCTCGTGCGCCTGAGAGATTTTTTCCGGGTAAATTTCATTTAAAACATAATTGGCAATAACACTACCGGCCGTGTGAAGCACCAGCCCGGAAAAAGAATAATTTGAATTGGAGTTAACGTTGGCTTTCCAGCCGTTTTGGAGGAAGTAGTCACTGACGGTTTTTTTTACATCAAGTTTATGATTATCAATTTTTTCAATTTTCTGATCAGGGGCAAAAGCTAATTGTTCTGAATCCATTAAAATTTAAAAAACCTGTCTTCAGCCGCTTAAATATTTATGGTGTAAACACCATAAAGGCAGGTTATTTTAACCTTTTCACAAACTTACCTAATTTAATCATAGTCATTTTGTGAAAACCTTGTCAAGTACTAATTTTAGGCACTTATTCCCATCAAAACAGGTAACTCGTCATGCTGAATTCATTTCGGGGACGACATACTTGTTCTTGTTGTTTACTTATCTTTTTCTTTGGAAGGTAATCGCCAAGTGGCCCATTTGCATTCCGGCCAGCGGGAACAACCGAAGAAACGCCTGCCTTTTTTGGTTTTCCTGACCACAATATCCGAGTGGCATTTGGGGCATAAAACACCCTTAACTTTTTCTTGATAGCTGTCTTTCCAATCACATTCGGGAAAACGGGAACAGGACAAAAACTTACCAAACCGACCCGTGCGGATTACCTGCTCGCCTTTTTTACATTTAGGGCATTTCTTGCCTGTTTTTTCCACTGCGATTTTTGCCCGTTTCGCGGTTTTTTCTACCTCTTTCAATTTCCTGATAAAAGGTTGATAAAATTCACGGATAGTCGGTACCCATTCTCTTTTCCCTTGGGCGATTTTATCCAGATCGTCTTCCATCTCCGCACTGAAATCATAATCAACAACATCGCTAAAGTACTTAACTAAAAAGTCATTGACCGCTATCCCGACTGGTGTCGGCTGGAAAAAACCTTCTATCTTTTCCACATAATTCCTTGTTTGAATGGTACTCACGATCGACGCATAAGTAGAGGGCCTACCTATTCCCCTTTCCTCCAAGGCCTTGATCAACGAACCTTCGCTATAGCGGAACGCAGGCGTAGTAAATTTTTGCTCAGCTAGGATTTTAATCAACCTAAGCTCTTCCTTTTCGCTTAATAGTGGCAGAGGGTTTTCTTCTTGACTTTTCGTTTTATGGTATATTTTCATCCAACCGCTAAACTTCTCCTGCTCACCGACCGCCCGTAAAAGGTATATACCGGCCTTTATGTCGGCTATGTTTTTTTGAACTACCTGATCGCTCATTTGGCAGGCGACAAAACGATTGAAAATTAATTTATACAATTTTTCACTAGCTTTATTAAACTTTGAGTTTCGCGTTTCTGGCTTAGCGTTTATTCTCGTCGGCCTGATGGCTTCATGAGCTTCCTGGGCTAATTTGGATTTAGTTTTAAAATGGCGAGCTAATTCGGGCAAATATTCTTTGCCAAATTCTTTTTCAATATAGTTCCTTACCCTTCCTATGGCTTCCTCAGCCAAATTAAATGAGTCGGTTCGGTGATAAGTAATCAAACCGGTTTCATAGAGAATCTGTGCTTCACGCATAGTTTTTTTGGCTGACCAGTGAAAGATGCTGGAAGCAGTCCGCTGTAAAGTCGAAGTAATAAACGGCGGCGCTGGTGATCTTCTAACCTCTTTACTAACAACTTTAACAACGGTAAATTTTGATTTTTTTAGTTTACCAGTTATCTCCTCCGCCTCGTCTTTATTGCTAACTTCCACACTTTTGTCATTGGCTTTTATCAGTTTGGCCAAAAACTGCTGGTTTTTTTTATTAGCCAGTTTGGCATTAATTAACCAAAACTCTTCCGCTTTAAAAGCAGCAATTTCTCTTTCTCTTTCCACAATAAGCCTCACTGCCGGCGACTGGACGCGGCCGGCCGAGAGTCCGATTCTCACTTTACGCCAAAGCAGAGGTGAGAGTTTGTAACCAACCAAACGGTCTAAAACTCTTCTTGCCTGTTGAGCGTCAACTAACTTTACGTTAATGGTTCCCGGACTTTTAAGAGCCTGTTCTACCGCCGTTTTGGTAATCTCATGAAACGTAATCCTTTGGAATTTGTCATTTTTCGCTTTCGACTTTGAGCCTGAACAGATTACGGCAGTATGATAAGCGATCGCTTCGCCTTCGCGGTCCGGGTCAGTAGCCAAAATTATTTGGCTGGCTTTCTTTGCCGCCGCTTCAAGTTTAACAATCACCTCATTTTTAGCCGGAACAGGAATATAGGTAGGCCTAAAATCATGTTCTGTATCTACACCCAGCTCTTTTTTGGGCAAGTCGCGCAAATGACCCATAGAGGCCATAAGCTGATAGCCTTCGCCTAAAAATCGAGATAAAGTGCGGGCTTTGGTTGGTGATTCGACAATTACAAGTTTCATAAAGCTAGAATATAATTCCCTTGGCCAATATTTTTAACCATACCCTGAAGTTCCATTGCTGTCAAGTGAGAAAGCACCTGAGAGGAAGTTAATTTTGTACCTTTAACAATCTCGTCAATGTGCTTACTGCCAAAAAGCAAAAGTTGAAATATTTCTTCTTCATCTTTATTTTCGAAGTTAGGCTTTTTAGATTCAGAGGTCTTTAATTGAGATGTAACTTTTACCTTTCTTGCTTCAATCTCCTTTAAAATATCATCGACTTTGGTAACCAATTTAGCTCCTTTTTTAATCAGATCTGCCGGGCCTTCGCTTAAGGGTGAAGTTATCGGTCCGGGAACAGCGAAAAGTTTTCTTTCTTGCCTGAAGCAATAATCAGCGGTTATTTTTGTTCCGGAAACAGTTGTTCCTTCGGTCACTAAAACACCCAAGGAAAGGCCGGAAATTATCCGGTTTCTTGAAGGAAAATTGCCCCGGAGGGGCATCGCTCCCAAAGGTAATTCACTGATTAATGCTCCCAAGTTAAGGGAAACAATTTTTTCGGCTAAAACCTTATGTTCCGGCGGATAAATGTTTAAAATACCGGATCCCAAAACAGCGATGGTTCTTCCTTTATTCCCCAGCGCCACCCGATGAGCAACACTGTCAACGCCACGAGCCAAACCGGAAACAATCGTAAAACCGTGAGCTGTCAAACCGCTAACCAGCCTTTCGGTTACTTCCCGGCCATAAGCGGTAATTTTTCGGGTACCAATAACTGCTATAGAAAACTTATCTTCAGGTAATATCTGTCCTCTTATATAAATTAAAGGAGGCGGTAAATCAATATGTTTTAAGTTTTCTGGATATTCTTTATCCCCAATTATAAGAAACCTTATAAGACTTTTTTCTAACCTAAGAATCTCCGAAGAAAAATTTATTGTTTTTCTGAATTCGAAAAACCTCATTAAAATTTTTCTTGGTATCAGGGTCTGCTTGAGTTTTTCTCTTGGAGCCTGCCAGGCTTTTTTAGCTGAGCCAAATAAAGAAAGCAAATGATGGAATCTTTTTGGGCCGATTCCGGGAAAAATATTAAATCCCAACCAATAATCCCTTTCCCTTAACTTCAT
>DATKWX010000099.1:0-6544 GCA_035529355.1 Bathyarchaeia archaeon | reverse complement strand
ACCTATGCGCAAAGGCTTAAAAAACTGGATATTAAAACAGTTGAAGACCTGCTTTGTCACTATCCTTTCCGCTACGATGATTTTCGCCGAATTTCCCCAATATCCCAGCTTCAGCCAGGAGAAAAAACAACTATTCAAGGAGAAATTTTAGCTTGCCAAAATCTCTACACTTTACATGGCAAAAAAATTCAAAAAGCCATTATCCAGGACGAAAGCGGACGAATAGAGGCTATCTGGTTTAACCAATCTTTCATTCCCAAAACTTTAAAACCGGGTTTAAAAGTTTCTCTTTCTGGCAAAGTTGATGTTTATAACTACAAACCCACTTTTGTCTCGCCCGAATACGAAATAATTACTTCACAGCCCACAACTATTCATACTGGCCGTTTAGTCCCCATTTATCCTGAAACCTATGGTGTTTCTTCCAAATGGCTCCGCTCGCGCATTTTGCCGTTGATAAAAAAAATCCTTCCGCAGCTTAAAGACTGGCTACCACAAAACATTAAAACCCAAGAAAAGCTTGTTAGTTTACCCCAGGCCCTGCAAGAAATCCATTTTCCCCAAAACGAAACAGAGACTAACCAGGCACGGGAACGACTCAAGTTTGATGAGCTGTTTTTAATTCAACTTAAAACCACTCTCCGCCGCCGTAAATGGCAAAAAAACAAAATCAGTCATGCGTTATCAGTTAACCAGGAAAAAATCTTAGACTTTATAAGCAGCCTGCCTTTTGAGCTGACTTTGTGCCAGAAAAAAGCCATCAAGGAAATATTGGGTAACTTAACTAAAAAAAGGCCAATGAACCGACTTTTGGAAGGTGATGTCGGTTCGGGTAAAACCGTGGTGGCAACCTGTGCTATGTATGCCACCTTTTTAAATGCTTTCCAATCTAGCCTAATGGCACCCACAGAAATTTTAGCTTACCAGCATTTCCAAACCGTCAAAGCCTTGCTCGAGCCCTTTGGCGCCAAAATCAGCCTTCTTACTGCTTCTAAAAAGCTTACAACCGAAAGCTTACCGCTGGAAGACCATGACATTTTTATCGGTACCCACGCTTTAATTTATAACAAAGTCCGCCTCTCAAACCTTGGCTTGGTGGTAATTGACGAACAACATCGCTTTGGCGTAGAACAAAGAGCCAAACTAATAAAAAAGGGGAAAGCGCCGCATATTTTAACCATGACCGCCACTCCCATTCCGCGCACCATAGCTTTAACTTTATACGGTGATCTTGATTTGTCTTGCTTGGACGAAATGCCCAAAGGAAGAAAGCAAATAAAAACCTGGGTTGTTCCTTGGCATAAAAGAAATGCTGCCTATGAATGGATCAAAAAGCAGATTAAAAAAGAAAAATCGCAAGCATTTATTGTTTGTCCTTTAATAGAGCAATCAGAAAAAGAATCAATGAAAAACATTAAAGCGGCAACAGTTGAGTTTGAACACTTGTCCCAACAGGTTTTTCCCCAACTGAAACTCGACCTGCTTCATGGTCGGATTAAGTCATCTAAAAAAGATAACATTCTTGCTGATTTTAAAAACAAAAAAATCGATGTCTTAGTTTCTACTCCGGTAGTTGAAGTTGGCCTTGATATCCCCTCGGCCACGATAATGATGATTGAAGGAGCGGATCGCTTCGGTTTGGCCCAACTCCATCAGCTTCGGGGCCGAGTCGGTCGTTCAGCGCAACAATC
Source organism: Bathyarchaeia archaeon (assembly GCA_035529355.1). Taxonomy (GTDB): domain Bacteria; phylum Patescibacteriota; class Microgenomatia; order UBA1400; family UBA1400; genus DATKWX01. The sequence continues at coordinate 4,853 of DATKWX010000099.1, read as the reverse complement.
ATATTGCCTTTTATTTACTTCACAAAAGGACAAAGAAAACCTAAAAAGACTTAAAGCGATGGAACAAAATTATTCTGGTTTTAAACTGGCGGAAATTGACCTTAAGCTACGAGGTCCGGGCGAGATTTACGGGACACAACAGCATGGTTTTTCTCAACTGAAGATTGCCTCTTATACTGATATTAAGTTGATTGAAAAAACCAGGCTTTGGGCAAATAAAATAGTAACCAAATTCAACCAATTCCCCTTATTGAAACAAAGACTGAAAAAATATACAATAAAGGATATTGAAGCAAATTAAAAAATAGACCTGCCTGCCGGCAGGCAGGGTTTTAGTTTTCTAACTATCTAACTATCTATTTATTATGACGGCACTACCAAAAAGAAAAATATCAACCAGGCGAAAAGGGAAAAGGCGAAGCAGCCACAATCTAAAGCTGCCTCAATTGGTCAATTGTAAGCATTGCGGCAGTAAAAAAATCTACCGCCAAATTTGTCCAAACTGCCAGAAATAATGAAAACTGCCCAAGATCCTCGACACATTAAGCGAGAAAAAACAATCAAAAAACTCTTCAGCTTTAGTTTTCGTCCCTTAAAGAAAAAGGCAGGTGTGTTACAACCAATTATGGCTCGGCTGCAAAAAATTGACAGGCTGATTAGTAAATGCGCTCCTGACTGGCCGGTGGAAAAATTAAACAAAGTTGACCTGGCTATCCTCAGGTTGGCTATCTTTGAATTGATTATTGATAAAAATCCCAAAAAAGTAATCATTGACGAAGCCATAGAACTGGCTAAAAAATACGGCTCAGAAAACTCGCCCAAGTTCGTCAATGGCGTTTTAGGCTCTGTCCTGTTAGAATTGAAAAAAGAAAATGGAGCTTAAAGAACAACTATTCGCCATCATCACTGAATTCCTCGGTGTAAAAAAAGATTTAATCAGCTTGGAGTCTGATTTTTACTCTGATTTTAACGCCTCAAAACTTGAAGTAGCTGATCTGGTACTTATCTCCCAGCAAAAACTAAATATTAATTTTCCCGAAGAAAAAATTGAAAAAATAAAAACTGTCGGTGATCTTTTAAAGTTATTTGAAGAAAACTCAGATGAAATTTGATCTAGGCCATAGATTTAAAAACGAAAAACTGCTTGAAACCGCTTTTACCCATCGTTCTTTTCTAAATGAGAACCGAAATAAAAATTTAATTTCCAATGAAAGAATAGAATTCTTGGGCGATGCTGTCCTGGAACTTATTGTTTCCCTTTATCTTTATCAAAAATATCCCCAGTTAGCCGAAGGCCAGCTCACTTTACTCCGCTCCCAATTGGTCCAGACTAAAACTCTTTCTTTGGCGAGTCAAAACTTGAAAGTGGGGCCGCAGCTTAAGCTTTCCCGGGGAGAAAAAGAATCTGGCGGTAATAAAAATCCTTCGATCTTGGCCGATACTTTTGAGGCAATTGTCGGTGCCGTTTATCAAGATGCCGGCTTTCAGGCTGCTTTTGAATTCGTTAAAAAAAATTTGCTTGTCCCTTCGGAAAAACTTTTTAAAGATCAGCTCCCGGAAGATTTTAAAAGTAAACTTCAGGAAAATGTTCAAGCGCTGGGCCTGAACACACCAAATTATGAAATATTGGCCTCTTTAGGACCTGACCATAATAAAACCTTTGAAGTGGCTGTTTTCTCCGGAACGCAAAGATTAGGACAGGGAGTAGGGAAGTCCAAACAAGAAGCAGAACAAAAGGCTGCCCAAAAAGCGCTTGAGAAATATATTAAAAAATAATATAATCTTGTCCATGCTTAAAATAAAATTAACCAGGTTAGGGAAAAAACATCAGCCATCTTTCAGAATTATTGTTGCTGAAGCCCGTTCAAAAAGAGACGGCCAATATATTGATTTGTTAGGCTTTTATAATCCCCTGGACAAACCACCTACAATAGTAATTGATAAAAAAAAATACCATGATTGGCTTACTAAGGGAGCAAAACCAACAGCAACAGTAAGAAGGCTTTACCAATCATGAAAAACCTTATTCAATTTATCATCTTATCGATTGTCGATAAACCGGATGAGTTTAAGCTAACTGAAGAAAAGACCGAATCTGGTTTTATCAATTATCTTGTCAAACTCGCTCCGGAAGATATGGGAAAGGTAATCGGGAAAAAAGGCAAAATTATTAGAGCCATAAGAAACTTAATCAGAACTAAGGCTTTTCGGGAAGGCCAAAAAGTGATTTTTACCCTTGAGGAAGATCAAGATTTTCAACCAACACCTGAAAAAACGCCAGATTTTTAAGGAAGAGCGAAGATATTTGCTTTACCCACGGGCACGGTAGTTTTAATCAATTCAACCTTCTGATAAGTGGCAATCTCATTTAATATCTCCTTTTCATTCTCTGTCAGTAAAGGAACCGGTTTATCCAGCACTCCTAATATTTCCGGCAGGGTTTGATAATAAACTCTCACTGCTAAGCTACAATTAGAGCCGTCCAAACTCAAACTAAGGGACTCGATTTTCATCAGGGGAGCGGCTTTTTCTAAGCGACTTATAAAAGAAGTAACCGCAGAAAGCTTGCCTTGGATATTGAAGTTAATAATAAAATCTTGCAACTCATTAGTTACTAAATCTGCTTGCTTACCAACCTCTTCTGACATATATTTAACGATTCTACCCGGTTCAAGCTGTATTCCCCGAAAAGTAACCCCTTCCTGCTGACTAATCTGATTTAAAGAAGCAATTAGGTTTATAACTGGCTTTTCCGAAGGGAATACCTCCTCTAATTTTTTAACCCTCCTTTCGATTTCGTTTCTGTCAAGACTCTGAAGCAGTTGAGACTTCCGCTTAAGGACTACCAGCTTCTGTTCTAAACGATCGTTTTCTGACTTCAGTTTAAAATAGTTTAATAAAGTTGATCTGAAAAGAGTGATCGTCAAAAGAAAAATCGTTGTTCCTATCAGAATAGGGAAGGCATTTTCTTTTATTTTTTCTATTTGTAGATTGGTGCTTTCCATCATTTTTAACTAAGATAAAAAAAGAGTATTACATCAAAGGAATAATTTTTTTCCAAGCCATAACTGACACCGGATATATCCGCTTTCTTTATCTTCAATCTTAATTCTGTCTCATTTGTCTTTAAGATATTAAAAAAATCGACCAAGCTGCGAAAACTGGTGCAGCTAGCAGAAAAACTTACCGCGCCGTCGGGGTCGATTTTAAGGTCGCTAATGGAAACGCCTCTAGGAAGCAAAGCCAGTAAAGTTTCCACGATCTGCTGGTGTTGTTTTTTTCCTGACAGGACTTCGTCCAGTGATTTTGTTTTGGCCGTTAAATAAACCTGTTTCATCTCAATCGAACGAAGTTCTTCAATAAGACTTTCCTCTTTTTTTATGCCTGTTTTAACCACTTCGTTTGTTTTTTTAGCCAAAAGGTGTAAAGAAAACACGGCGACGACAAGTACCCCGTAAATTACCAAAGCAAGTAAAGACCAAGTTCTAATAAAAAAATGCTTCTGGGCTTTTTTTCTTGTCTTTAAGACATAGTCCTTGAGAAAATTGATATTAAGCTTCATTTATCCTCTCTTACCGCTAAACCTACCGCGGTGGCAAAGCGCGCTTTCGCAATAATCTGAGCAAATCTTTTGTCAGGAGCAAAATTGATAAAGGGGTCAAAATTGACGACTTCTAAATTCAAAGATTGAGCCAGATAGGCATTAAGCCCTGGCATGGCTGCACCACCGCCGGAAACAATTAAGGTATTGATTTTTACTTCCGGATATTTTTGCAGGAAAAAGCTTAAAGCTTTCTTAAGTTCATTGAGGATAATGTTAAAGATAGGCTGAATTGCTTTGGCTATCTTTCCCTCAAATACATCACCCTGAAGGCCATAAGCTGTCTTGTACTGTTCTGCCTGAAATAACTCCATATTCAAATCCCGAGAAACGGCCCGGGTAAAAGCAGCTCCGGCGGTTTTAATTGTTCTCACTAATCTTAAGATCTGATTTTGAAGTAAAAGTATGTTGGTGGTATTATGTCCTAAGTTTAAAAACAAGCAATTATCCTGAAAGGAAAGATTAGCCGCCCTAACCAAACTTAGGGCGTCCGTTTCCAAAACTAATGGAATTAGTTCAGCTGTCTCTACTAACTCAAGTATCTGATTTATAGTTTGTTGTTTTGCCGCCACCAATAAAACCTCCATTTTTTTCTCTTTAACGCCAGTGGTCGAAGAAGACAAAACCAAATATTCTAATTTTACTTCGTCTAAGGGAACAGGAATATATTGCTCGGCTTCAAATTGAATGGCGGAACTAAGCTCGGTTTGGGAAAGATAGGGGAGTTCGATTACTTGGGAAAAGGCCGAGGCTTCGGATAGAGATAAAATTACTTCTTTGGTGCTAATTTCCGCATCAAGCAAAAGTTTTTTTATGGCGGCTACAATCGCTCTTTTATCAATCTCCGCTTGCGAAGTAAGGCTAGCTGGCGTTTTTACCTCACCAAAAGTAACCAAATTATATTGGTTACGTTTTTTCTCTACCTGAACCGCTTTTATAGAGTAAGAACCAATGTCTAATCCAAAATAGGCAGGCATAATTATTGACTCAGGTTTCCTTGGGAAAATAAAACATAATCAAAAATCGGCGGCAGAGCCGGGTTAGTCCGGGAAACCTCAACAACACTTACTTTGCTTTCTTGCGCTCCACCAGCAGAAGCTTTAGAGTCAATTTGATAAACTTGTGTCGGCAAGCCAGCACCGGCAGTTACCGTAACCGTAGTACTATTGCACAAAGCTCTAATCCTCACAAGATTATCATCTTGAGTAATAGCAAGTGGGGGAGTCGCATTTGAAGGAACGGTAGTAAATCC
>DATKWX010000098.1:0-13526 GCA_035529355.1 Bathyarchaeia archaeon | reverse complement strand
ATTCAAGATCAGGAACCAAAAGAAATCTGCTATTATGAATTAAGCTTCATACTTAAGGATATTAGTTATTGTAATGAACTTGATGATTGGGAGAAATGTTATTTTTCCTTTGTACATAGGCTTTATTGGCAAGAGAGGTCTGATGAAATTAAAGCCCAATACTGTGAGAAGTTAAGTAAAAATGCTGGCGGAGACATGGCTTTTAGAAACACTTGCTGGGCACTAAAGGCAGGTGATACCTCTCTTTGCCAGGAAAATGAGCATTGTCTTTCATTTTTCCCACAACCGCTTTCCTTTTGCGAAACTACTAAATCTAAAGGCAAATCTGACTGCCTGCGCGATCGAGCTTTAACTGCCAAAGATACTTCTATTTGCGAAAAAATAGATGACATATACTTTCGAGATAATTGTTAAAGCAGTTATTCTGCTCATATTTTGCCAGACCTTTCTCTTTGTGAAAAAGTAAGCGACAAGATGACAAAAAATGCGTGTTACAGAGAGTATGCAATTAACCTTTCTGATAAATAATTTTTGTTGTACGATAGTACAAAGGATTAAATAAAATAAGATGTCCAAATGCCCAGCCTATTTTCCGATAATCCATTCGACTCCTTCTATTACATTTATGGTGAGTAGAATCGAACCACTCAGGACAAGTTCGCTCAGGACAGGTTATACCATCGTTTGAGCCAGCCAGGAGTTTATTCGAACCCGTTCTTCTAAAGGTCTGACACCCGCCCCCGGCTCGTGTTATTATACAAGTAATAGAGGCTTTGGAGATTAAAAAGACTGGGTTATACCACTGTTGCAGGAGAGATCTTTGCCAGCAGTGATGGCCATTCACCGGTTAACGCATTTAAGACTTTAGTACCTTCTCCTTGAGCTACCCCAACCACATAACCTCCTAATTGGTCGGGAGGTACACCAATTCCTTGAAGTCTTGTAATAATTCCAAGAGCTTGCTGTCCATCTGCAGCTGCTTGAATTTCTGCAAATGAAGCTGGTCTTAATGGTCTTGTTCTACTCATAATTTGTTTACTTTAAAAAATAATAACCTATATTATACCAAATTTGGTAATTAATATGCCAGTTTTAGTCTTATTTAGGAATTTAAGTGCTAGTGAACTATTAAACTAACTCACTTCAGGCGGTAGTATCTCAGCATATTTTCAGGAAGCAAGTGATAGAATGATTATTTATACCTTATGAACAAGCGTTTAGTTATTGTTTCTATTCTTACCCTTGGTATTCTTATAAGTGTTATTGTTTATAACCGCTTTTTCAGGGGATTTCTTCAGTCTACGACTGCTTTATATAAAAATGCCCAGCAAGAAGGACGCGGTGGATTAACAAATGAACCCAACCCGCTTTCCATAGAATACATGCGGAAGCAAGAATATCCTGGAAGCGAGATTGTGATAGAAGAAACGCTTCCGTCAGGATCAAATTATAATCGGTATATTGCTTCTTACAAGTCAGACGGCTTGAAAATTTTCGCTCTTTTAATAGTTCCGCAGGGGGGAAAACCTGCTTCAGGCTGGCCGGTGATTATCTTTAATCACGGCCACATTCAACCAGAGCAGTACCGGACCACGGAAAAATATCTTGCTTATACTGACGCTTTTTCCAGAAACGGATATATTGTCTTTAAGTCCGATTACCGAGGTCATGGAAATTCCGAGGGAAAACCAGAGGGCGCTTATTATTCTCCTGCCTATACAATTGATATATTAAATGCCGTTTCTTCGATGAAAAAATATAAGGATGCTGATCCGGAAAGAATCGGCATGTGGGGTCATTCAATGGGAGGAACGATAACTTTGCGCTCAATGGTGGTAACAGATGATATTAAGGCGGGTGAAATCTGGGCAGGGGTAGTGGCTTCGTATGAAGATTTGACCAATAATTGGCACCATCCGGACCTCAATCCCCGACCTTTTGTTCCTTCTCAAAGAGAACAGACATCAAGACGGCCGGGAAGACAGGAACTCGTTGACAAATACGGGAGTTTTGAGGCAAATCCCCAGTTTTGGCAGTCAATCTCACCGATATCGTTTGTCAAAGACATTTCCGGCCCGATACAACTTCAACATGGAACGCTAGATGAGGAAGTACCTTTGCTTTTTAGTCAGAAATTAGACGAAGCGTTGAGAAACAGCGGTAAACCCGTAGAGCTATACACATATGAAGGAGACAATCATAATCTTTCTAATAACCTTGATATGGCACTGCAAAGGTCGGTAGATTTTTTTGATAAATATTTAAAAGGTTCAGAGATTTCTAATTAGGGCATTATTCAGTCAAAACAACACACAGTGTCACTTTTTCCTTTTATAATAATCCTCAAATTCTTTAGCAATGCTCAGGAAAAGTACGAGCCAATTAAATAGCTTTAGAGATAAAACAGACCTTCCTCCACTGTGTTTATTGTTTTATTATGGATACCAATAAAGAGAGAAGATTAGGTAGAGAAACTGGGGTTTTACAACTTGAGATTAATTATAATAAAATAGAAGGAATTAGGAGGAGGTGAAAAAAATGAAGAAGATATTAATAATAACTCTTTCCACTTTATTGGTTTTGGTGTTTTTGCCGATTGTTACTTTTGCTCAAGGTCAAGGTCAAGGTAATAATCAGGTGGAAAATCAAAACCAAGTTCAGACTCAAAACCAAGGTGAAGACCAACAACTACAGGTTACCACTCAGGAACAGGAGAGCTTACAGCAAGGGCAGGACGAAGAAGCTGAAGGTCAAACCCAAGGGCAACCTAAATCAATTAGTCCCAGAAGTGAGACAGCCAGAGAACATATGAGCGTGGTCGGCCAGACGGTTGAGGAACTATTAACTACTCAAGGAGCCAAAGCTGGTATTGGTCAGCAAGTAAGCGAAGTGGCCAAAGAGCAACAACAGGCACAGCGAGAGATTGAAGGTGAGTTGGGCAAGCTGGAAGTAAGACAGGGTTGGATGAAGAAACTGTTTGGCCCTGACTACAAAGCAATTAAGAATCTCAATCAGCAAATAGAAAGAAATAGAGTGAGGGTAAGACAACTTGAAGAGTTGCAAAATCAGGTAACTAATCAGGTTGACCAAACTCAAATCCAAGAAGCAGTTCAAGCCCTAGTTGAGCAAAACACGGCTTTAGAGGAGCAGATTCAGGCAGAGGAGCAAGTAGGTAGTCTGTTTGGCTGGTTGTTTAGGTTATTTGCTAAGTAGAAAGTTGTTGTTTAAAAGGAGGTGAAAAGAAGATGAAGAAATTGACAATTCTTTTGTTGGGAGTATTTGTTGTTATTGCTTCAGCTTTTATTTTATGGACAAAAAATCAGGTTTCTGCTGAAGGAAAGAATGATTTTGTCAAAGGAGAAGTTTTGGTCAAGTTCAAAGAGTCGGCTAGTCCGAACGAGGTAAGTGAGATTCATAGAAGATTGGGTGGTAAGGTTAAGGACATAATTCCTGAAATTAATGTTCAAGTAGTTGATATCGGTGCTAAAGGAGTAGGTGAAGCAGTCTCGGCTTATGCTAGAGATAGGTGGGTTGAATTCGTTGAGCCTAACTTTATTGCCTCTGCCTTGGTAGACGACCTTTACTTTGACAATCAATGGGCTTTGAATAATACAGGTCAAACTACCTGCAACACAAAGGGAGATATTTGTACAACCGGTACTTTTGATGCTGATATTGACGCTCTAGAAGCCTGGAGTTATTCCACCGGCAGTCAAGAAGTCAAGATAGCCATTTTAGACTCAGGTATTGACCAAGACCATCCTGATTTAATGGGTAAAATAGAGGTCAATAAAAATTTTACCGGCAGTGCTACGGAAGATGATAATTATGGACATGGTACTCATGTGGCTGGAATAGCGGCGGCTAACACTAACAATACTGTTGGTGTTGCGGGTGTGGGTTACCAGTCTAAACTGATGAACGTCAAGGTTTTAGGCGATGATGGCTATGGCGCTTATTTATGGATTGCCAAAGGAATAATTTGGGCGGCAGAGAATAATGCTGATATTATCAACCTCAGCCTTGGTAATAACTTCAAGTCATCAACTTTAGAGAGCGCAGTCAACTATGCGTGGAGTAAAGGAGTAGTAATTGTGGCGGCGGCTGGAAATAGCGCTAATCCTAGTAGGACATATCCCGCTTACTATGTTAATTGTATTGCGGTAGCAGCGACTAATAACAATGATACCAAGGCCTCTTTCTCAAGCTATGGCAGTTGGGTAGATGTGGCTGCACCAGGTGAGAATGTTTATTCTACCTTTCCAAATCATCCTTTTTACCTGCAAACGGTATATGGTAGATCCAATAACTATGATTTTGGCAATGGCACATCAATGTCAACACCGCATGTAGCCGGAATTGCGGCTTTAGTTTGGTCAATGGAGCAGGGTTTAAGCAATCAAGAAGTAAGAAACAAGATTGAACAAACAGCAGACGCAGTTGTGGGCACTGGTAGCTACTGGACATGGGGAAGAGTGAATGCTTGTAATGCCGTAGGAGGCAATTGTTCAGGAGTGGTACCTACTCCAACACCAACGCCGACACCAGAACCAAGTCCGGAGCCATCACCAACTCCTCAACCAGACGCTTGTTATAACTATTGCTTTAAGAGGATTTGCGATGGAGTATGCCATCCGGTAAAAGATAAGCCTGACTGTCCTGATTGCCTGCAAGAGAGTCATTAGTTAAAGAAGAAAATACTCTATTAAGCTTAAGAGGCTCGTTGATGAGGGAATTTACTGGGGTTTACAAAACTGCCCGTTAGTTGCCTTGACTATTGAATAATTAGGCTCTTTTTCTAAGATTATCTTAAGAGTCTGGATTTGTTCTTTTACCTGAGTAACCAGACGGATTGGCATGAAGTAATTTTTTTTAAAAAAGGTGCTAAAAATTGAAGAATTGTAAACCTGCCTTACTGGCAAAAGGTTTTTAGTTATTCATGCTATGATTTGAAAATCTTCCTAGGCAGGGGTATAATGAAAATAGGTTGAAATGCCTGGAAGCAGGCATTTTTTTATTCCATATGGACATTCGTAATATAGCTATTATCGCCCACGTTGATCACGGTAAAACGACTTTAGTCGATGCTTTGTTGAGGCAGTCGGACACAAAGATGAATAAAAATTTGACCGGAACGAACTGCATTATGGACAGCAATGAACTGGAGCGCGAGCGAGGAATCACCATTTTCTCCAAAAACGCCTCGGTTGTCTGGAAAAACACTAAAATCAACATTATCGATACTCCAGGGCATGCTGATTTTGGCGGTGAGGTGGAGCGTGTTTTAAAGATGGCAGATGGTTCGTTGTTGCTAATTGATGCGCATGATGGACCAATGCCTCAAACCCGGTTCGTCCTTAAAAAAGCGCTAGAACTGAAGCACAAGATAATTATTGTTATCAATATGATTGATAAAAAGAATCTGGACATCAATGAGGTTTTAAACAAAACTTTTGACCTTTTTATTGATTTGGGGGCGGACGATAAGACGGCCGATTCCCCAGTAATATATACCTCAGGGAAACTGGGCAAAGCAGGTTTAAATACGGATTTAAACAGCATGGTTGATATTTCTCCCTTGTTTGAAAAAATCGTTTCTTATATCCCGCCGGCAACTGGTGATGTTAGTAAGCCGCTGCAAATGTTAGTGACTTCGATTAGCCGGGATAATCACAAAGGCAGGGTCGCGCGAGGCAGAATATATCGGGGACGGATTAGAGCAGGACAGGAAGTGATGCATATTAATCGGCATGGCCAGATGAAAAAATTCCGCCTTACTTCTCTTGTTACCTTTGACGGTTTGGATAAAACCGAAGTCAAGGAGGCTCAAGCAGGTGAAATCGTGGCAGTGGCAGGTATTCCGGAGATTACGATAGGAGAAACGATTGCCGAAATTGACAAACCAATGGCTTTACCCCTGCTGGCAATTGAAGAGCCAACGGTTAAAATGACTTTTAATGTCAATTCCTCGCCTTTTGCCGGTAAAGAAAGCACTTTTGTTACTTCCAGCAAAATTAAAGAAAGATTATATGCAGAGCTCGACAATGATGTTGCTCTGAAAGTCACTGATAATCCTAATGGTGGGTGGGTGGTTTCCGGCCGAGGTGAACTGCATCTGGCTATTCTGATTGAGCGGCTAAGGCGGGAAGGTTACGCCGTGCAAGTTTCCCAGCCACAGGTAATTGTCAAAGAAAAAAACGGCCAAAAACTTATTCCCTACGAAGAAGTTTATCTCGAAGTACCGGAATCGTATAGCGGCGCCGTCATCCAGAAATTAAACTCCCGTTGTGGCGAGATGAAAAAGATGGAAGTGATAAACGGGATCACCCATTTAGAATTCGTCATTCCGACCCAGGGACTTTTTGGTTACCGGATGCAGTTTATGTCCGATACTCATGGATTGGGCGTAATGGACACGATTTTTCACGATTACCTGCCGGAAAAAGGCACTTTAAAAGATCGTGAGCAAGGGTCGTTGGTAGCACATGAGACCGGTATCACCCGAATTTACGGTTTGACCAATGTGCAGGATCGGGGTGAATTGTTTGTCGGGCCAAACACGATGGTTTACAAAGGACAGGTAGTTGGCCAGAATGCTCGATCAGGCGATATGCATGTCAATGTTTGCAAGGAAAAACAATTGTCAAATATGCGTTCCAAAGGCGAGGGTGTGTCACGACACTTTAATGAGCCCCGGATAATGGAATTAGATGACGCACTGGATTATATTGATCACACCGAACTGGTGGATATTACTCCGAAAGCAATCCGTATTCGGAAAATCATCCTGGACGAGATAGACGAAAGACGCAAAAACAAAGGAATATTGAGTTAAATCTTAAAGAGCTGCTTATTCTTCTTTTACTTCGATTTTTGGTAGAATATAAGGGTAAACATGCCAGCATTTCTAATTTTAAGCCTCATTTCTCTTTGTTTCTTTTCTGCCTCAACAATCGTATTTAAAATTACTGCCAAGCATTCCATACCCAATCCTTATGCTTGGTTTTTCTGGTATTTCCTGATTTATTTTGTCCTGGGATTGTTTTTACCATTTTTTAGCCCAATTCAAATTATTCCTTCTGATTTTAGAGTGCTTTTTTACAATGTTCCCTATGCAATTGCAATTTATATTGGTATTTTCTGTTTTTCCCTGGCTCTTTATAAACTTGATATTACCACCATGGCGCCGCTTTCAAATTGGGGAAATGTTTTTACTCCGATGCTGGCTTTTTTTATCTTGGGAGAAAAAATTCAACCTAAAAATATGCCTTGGTTGCTTTTAATAATTATTGCCGGAATTTTGGCGACTTATAATGAAAAAACAAAGCTAAAATCCTTTTTTAACAAATATATTTATCTTTATCTTGTATTCGTTTTTTGTCTGTCTATAACAAGAATTGTTTCCAATATGGGAACAAATGCCGTCGGTTTTTGGAATTTTACTTTTTACGAATTTTTTTATGGGTCAGTCGGGCTTTTAATTATAACACCGTTTATTTATAAAAAAATAAAAGTAGGGATTAAACCAGTTTTATTTTTAATTCCGGGGGTGTTATTAGAGTTTCTTGGACTTTTGGCAGTGATAAAAGCTTTTTCTTATCAGGTAATTATTCCCGCACTTGTAAGTTCTATGCCTCTGGGAAGCATAATTGCTTTTATTTTATCAAGATATGACAGGCGACTTTTGGAATATCATCCTTTAAAAACATACGCCATAAGATTTGCCGGAATTTTTGTTATGACATTTGGTTTAATAATGATTTTATATTAAGATGAAGATTCTTGTGTTTACCGAAGGAACAATTTTAATGAGTTTGTCCGCTAAGAATGTAAGCAGAAAAGTTCGTGTTGAGCAATCTCGGGTTGCGGGTATCCAAAGGGAAGAAAGAAAGATTGCCTATAAAACAAATTTTCCACTACCAGCAGTTAAAAAAGGTTCGGTATATGACTTCAAAAGCCATATACCCATAGGAAATAGCGTTGAAAAGATAATTTCTTGGGAAAAACAGGGAGCAACTATTTGTTACTTGACTTCAAGAAGAATAAAAAGCGAGATTAAAACTATTCAAAGTATATTAAGGAAATATGACTTTCCCAATTCTGCTAATCTTTTTTACCGCCAACAAGGAGAGGATTACAAAGATGTGGCGGAGAAAGTTTTACCTGATATTTTGATCGAGGATGATTGCGAAAGTATCGGCGGTAAAGCGGAAATGACCTATCCTCATATTAGGAAAAATTTAAAACCAAAGATAAAATCAATTGTGGTTAAGGAATTTGGCGGCATAGACCATTTACCCGATTCTTTAGAGGAATTAAAGGGATATTAAAAGTATTTAAGAAAATGTATAAGCTGGACAAAAAATAATTTGGAAAAATCTACCTATTAATGATTAGATAGAAGAACTTCTTTTGGATTGATAATTGTCCTTCCATTAATTTCATTGATTTTTTATTCTCGAAAAGCTAGAATTTACTATCTGCTCAGTATTAAATGGCAGAAGGCGAAAAAAAGTTTTGGGATAGTTTTTGGGCAAAAGAAGGTTTTTCCAGTTTAAGAGCTCATAGCGTGCTTATATCAGCTTCAGAAAATGCACTTGGCAGTTTTTCAGGTAAGCGAACATTGGAGGTTGGTTCGGGTAGAGGTGTTGACTCTATTGAGATGGCAAGACGTGGTGCAATTTGTCATATCGTTGATTTTAGTACATCTTCATTTGATTTATCTCTTGCTTTAGCTGGAAATTCAGGTATAGAAGTTTTGCCATATCAAGCAGATGCCGAGCAACTACCTTTTGCTGATGGTGAGTTTGACCTTGTTTTTAGCCAGGGTTTAATGGAGCATCCTGGTCTAATGAGAAGACTTTTACCAGAACAAACCCGCGTAACTAAGCCAGGTGGCCTTGTTCTTATCGACGTTCCTCAGCTTTTTAGCATTCAGGCGATAATAAAGTGGATTGAGTTACAGATTGGTAAGTGGCCTTTCGGACCTGAAGTCAATTTTACAGAAAAACAACTTAGGCAAACTATGGAGAGCTTAGGATTAAAGTATGTCTGTTCCTACGGAAGGGAATTAATTCCTATAGTTAATCTTGGTATCAGAAGGGCAATAGCGAAAATGGGACAACAGGCATCTTTTGCAAGTATACAAAAGCCGGTTTTAGAAAATTTACCCGCTGAATTAGATTTTGCCACACGGTTTAGTCTCAGCACATTTGGACCAAAAGTGTTAAATAATGTAGGGGTTATTGCTCAAAAGCCAGAAATTTAAGAACTAACGTTATTTAACATTTTAGTTCTAAATCGAATTGCACCACCCTGTAGTAAAATGCAGCATCTTAAACTGTTTACCTCTTGACAAGTATCGGATAGATGATAAAATATAGTTATCCGATACGATATGATTCTTGATCAATCCATTTACCAAAGAATAATAGAAAAGAAAAGAAAGCTAGAAAGCTTGAGGCCTTTGCCTAAACTTCTAGTCAATCGTTTAAAAGAACAGATAATTGTTGAATGGACATATAACTCCAATGCTATCGAAGGCACAAGTTTATCCTTAAAAGAAACAGAATTAATTATTGAGCATGGATTGACGATTAAAGGAAAACCCTTAAAGGAGCATTTTGAAGCCATCAACCATAAGGATGCGATTCTTTTTTTGGAGGATTTGATTGAAAAAGGGAAGTTTAAACTAAATGAGTTATTGATTCGACAAATCCACCAGCTGATATTAAAAGAGATTGATAAAGATAATGCCGGAAAATATAGAAAGGTGGACGTGAAGATAACCGGGACAAAATTTATTCCTCCCAATCCAGCAGTTGTGTCCATAAAAATGAGGAATTTTGAGAACTGGTTAAAGAATAGAAAAAATCAAAAACAGATTATTGATTATGCAAGTCTGGCCCATTTTAAATTAGTAGATATTCATCCTTTTATTGATGGTAATGGTAGGACAGCTAGATTATTGATGAATTTAATTTTAATGAATAAGGGTTTTCCGCCCACAGTAATCTTGAAAACTGACAGACAAAAGTATTATCAAACATTAGACTTTGCTCACAAAGGAGAGCTGAAATTATTTGTAGATTTTATTGGAAGAAGCGTAGAAAGATCGTTAACTTGGTATTTAGATGCGGTTATGCCTACAAAAAGGAAAAAGCAAGAAAGCAAATGGAAGCTTTTAAGTCAACTTGCTCCGTTAACTCCCTATTCCCAAGAATACCTAAGTTTACTGGCCAGGAGGAGAAGGATAGAAGCGATTAAAAAAGAAAGGAATTGGTATTCAAACTTAAAGGCGATTAAAGATTATATGAGAAAGATTAGCCGGAAATAACGGGTTGGATAATATCCCGCCACCAAAGCAAGAATGTTTGCATTAGCAGATTATTTAAAAACAATAACTATTGATCTTCCTAAGCAGGTAGGTGATTTTACCAAGAAATTTCTTTCAATTTTTAAAAACATAGGAGATATAAAAAAAGACTCTATCTGTTTTACTTCTTCAAAAAAAGACTTCCTGCCAAAAATCATTTTGAAATTTTCCCGGAGAACCGACTGTGCAGCCATTTTCCGAACCGATACAGGTATTTCTTTGGAAACAAAAATTATTAACGAGACGAAAAAAGAATGGAAAAGCCCATACGATTATTCTCATATTACGATTGATGAGTTTTTATCAAGGTTATCTTTGGCAGATATTGAAAAAATCGACCATATCGGGTTTAATCTTCCATGGCCAAAAAATGAAGTTCATCCTAAAATCGTTTCTCTCAGGAAAATTCTTAAGAAAAAATGCCTTTACCATCTATTCTCAGCCAAGAAAAATTGGGATTTTATTATTCCCGGAACAATTAAAGAAATCTTGGGAGAAGTAAAAATTGAATATAATGAGATCAGGAAGCCCAAGTTTGAGATTGTTTCTTTTGAAAACTCTTCAATGCCGCTTGTCCAATTTGATGTAGCGATAAACAAGCCTTACGAAGAATTGGCCCTGATTTTTCCTGAAGCTATTCTATGCCCCGGGCAGAAAAACCTTTGGGTGTATTTGACAAATTCAACAGGAATTGATATCTGCCTTGTTTTAAATGAAAAAAGAAAACCTGACTGGTCAAATTTTTTTAGAAACAAAAAATTAAAATAAGTCCTGAAATTTTTCTACTTACCACCTCACAAATGAAAAGCCCAATTTATTGGGCGTTTTTGTTTATGCTATAATAACTTCCATCATGAAGTTAATTATTTTTAACGAGAAAAATCGTTATACTCCGGAAGACCTAAAAAGGCTTGGAAAATATAAAGTAACTTTTTACGAAAAAAAATCCAATAAACTTAAAGATGTTAAGGAACTATGGCAAGACGAAGAGTTTGTTTTGGGAGTTCAACCCAGCTATGTTGATAAAAGTTGGGACGGTTTACCTTGGGAAGAATTGAAGAAGATGAAGGGTTTAAGAGGTTTAAGTTTGTCAACCACAGCCTATGAGTGGGCTCCTTATAAAGAATTGGCTACCAAGGATATTCCCGTGACTAACGTTCCCGGAAAATCAACCGACGCTGTGGGCGAATACTACGTTTTTATGATGGTGGCTTTGTTAAGAAAGCTTCCCTATGTTATCAAAGATGACTGGCATTTTACCTACGGTCCAGAGGTTCTTGGAACCGATGCCAGAGGCTTGACCGCAGGCATTATTGGTTTGGGAAAGATTGGCAGAAAAATAGCTGATCTTTGCTGCGGTTATGGGATGAAAGTCATTTACTGGAGCAGAAGTAAAAAAGACTGTCCTTACAGACATACGGAGATAGATAAAATTTGTAAGACTGCTGATGTTATTTTTATTACCACGATTGCTGACGAGGCCACTAAAAATCTAATTGACAGAAAACGAATTGATCTGATGAAAAAAACAGCGATTGTTGTTAGCCCAGTTAACCCGATGGTTTTTGATAAGCAATATATTTTAGATAAAGTTGCTAAGGAAGAGCTTGGCGGTTTGGGTTTTGAAAGCGAGGAAAAAGCAGTAACTAAATTTAAGGGCAATGTTTTTCCTGCGCCAGAAATAGGCTATTTTACCAAACAAACACTTGATAACGAGTCGCGGATTATGACCGACTCGATGGTTTCCATCCTAAAAGGCAAGCCGGTTAATGTAATCAATTTGTAAGCAGCTAAGAGTGCTTAACTTCACTTTTAGGACAGGGTATTGTTAGCGATAGTTTCTTAATTTCCTGATTTATTCCGCCTTCGCGAGAAACTGCGAGCTCTTAGATCTTAGTTGAATAGTAAGACGGAAGGTGAATAACTTGCGATACTTTTCGGAATCCTCTTAATTACAAAGGAGGATTTTTATGTACTCTGGTAGTGACTTCCCTCATCTCAGATATATATTTGACCGGAAAACCCATTTAAAGTATCGTCGGCTAATGAAAACACTTAATAGTTCATTAGCCTTTGAATCGTCAGACGTAGCCAAATTCAGATTCCATGTCTTGCAATATTATTACAAATGGGGGTTAAGACCTACTTTAGATGCCTTTAGGGTAAAGAAGAGTACTCTTTATGATTGGAAGAAAGTATATGAAGAATCTGGTAAAAGACTAGTAAGTCTAGTGCCTAAATCAACTAGGCCTCATCATACCAGGAAAATGTTAACTGACTTTAGATTAACAGAGTTTATTAAACAGATAAGATTAAACCATGGCAATGTAGGAGCTAATATTATTAAGCCTTTTCTTTATGAGTATGCCAGAAAGGAAGACCTTGCATCTATCTCTAAATCTACTATTGAAAAACTAATTAAAAGAAGACATTTTACTTTTGAAAAAAGAGTTAACTACAGGAGAAAAACTAAATATACCAAGTTAAGAGTTAAAAAACCTCCCAAAGTTAAAAAACCTGGTTTTATTCAGATAGATTCTATTATTATCTACATAAATCAGGAAAGGCATTTGTTTATTAGTGTTATTGATATCTTTACTAAGTTTGCCCTGGTAGAAAAAGTTGATAGTTTATCTTCTTTACAGGCAAGGGAGACATTTAAAAAGTATCAAAAGATTAGTCCCACTCCAATCCATACAGTACAAACAGACAATGGATCAGAATTCCTGGCTAAATTCCATGGCTATCTAGAAGAACAAGGTATTAAACATCAATTCATTTATCCCAGGTTAGTTAAAGTTAATGCTGTTATAGAAAGATTTAACAGAACTATCCAGGAAGAATTCATTAAAAGAAGTGATGAAATCTATTATGACCTTGAAATATTTAGTAGGAAATTGATAAAGTACCTATATTGGTACAACCATAAAAGACCACACTGGGCGTTAAATTATCTCTCGCCAATACAATTTATTAATTCAAAGATTCCGGAAAGTAGGTAAGTTATACAGAAGGAAACTGATTCCATTGTTTATGATATTATAGAAATATGGATGATAGGCAGAATAAAACGTCAATTATCTTGGGTAAAGACATCTTTTTGAACTCTTTAGACCGTTTCCGCAATATTCTTATAACCGGAGTTTCCGGT
>DATKWX010000097.1:0-5966 GCA_035529355.1 Bathyarchaeia archaeon | reverse complement strand
TTACTCCCATACTTCTAGCGCTGCCAGCCACAATTTTTTTGGCCGCTTCCAAATCAGAAGTATTAAAATCTACCATTTTTTCTTTAGCGATTTCTTCTACGTCTTTTTGGTTTAGGGTACCAGCTTCTGTTCTGCCAGCTTCACTGCTACCTTTTGATATTTTAAGTTTACTTTTGATATATTCTGATACTGGTGGTTTTTTGAGAACAAAATCAAAGGTACGATCTTCATAAACAGTTAATTGTGCTGGAACAATTCCTTTCATGGTTTTGGTTTTTTCATTATAAGCTTGGCAAAACTGCATGATATTCAGGCCATGCTGGCCCAGAGCCGGACCAATGGGCGGTGCAGGATTGGCTTTGCCGGCTTCAATATTTAATTTAAGGATTGTTTTTATTTTTTTTGCCATATTCCTTCACTTCCGCTCAGTCAAGATAAAAAATAAAAGCTAAAAAATTAAAAGATTTATTGAATTTCTCTTTTTAAATTATTTTACGTTTTTCGCTTTAAATTTTCTTATATTTTGCTTACTTGCAAGAAATCTAGTTCCACCGGCGTTTCCCGGCCGAAAATGGAAACCAAAACCGTAACTTTGCCTTTTTCGTCATCAATACTCTCAACCGTGCCCAAAAAATTGGCAAATGGACCTTCAATAATTTTGACTGCTTCATCAACGGAAAAACTAGCTTTATATTTGGGCGCTTCCATCTTCATAAACTTTAAGATTGTTTCTACTTCTTTGTCGTCCAAAGCAGTGGGAGCGTTGCCTACGCCCAAAAAGCCGGTAATTCCCTGGGTGGTTCTGACCGTTATCCAGGTGTCATCGCTCATGAGCATTTTTACCAGGATATAGCCGGGAAAGATTTTCTCCGCGATAGTTTGTTTATTGCCTTTACTGATCCTGATTTTGTTTTGGGTGGGAATGATAATTTCAAAAACCGTATCAGTTAGATGCATACTTTCCACTCTCTGTTTTAACATGGTCGCCACCTTGTTTTCGTGGCCGGAGTAGGTGTGGACGACAAACCAACGGGCTTTTTTGTTTTTAGTTTTGTTAATAACAATATGGTTGCTGGTCGGCTCGGAAAGAACCTGCTCGAATTCCTTTTTTTCGGTCTTCTTGATTTTTATTGACTTTTTTGTCTTTTTCATTTTAAGATTAATCCTGCTAATTTAGTAAAGACAAAGTCCAAACCGCTTATAAATAAGCTAACTACAACAGAGATACCGATAACTATAGTGGTCATTTTGACTACCTCGTTTTTGGTCGGCCATTTAACCTTTTTCAGTTCAGTTTTTGCTTCTTTCAAAAACTGAACTGGGCCAACGCCGAACTTTAGTTTGCTGATAGTTGGTAATTCTACCACAGAACTGATTTTAACATAAGATGATAAAAAAACAAATTACCAAGATCGGTTTTTACTAGAGTTGACAATAAATAAGGTAAGGTAATAAAATATGGAGGTAATGAAAAAGATAACCAAGGCTGTGATTGCGGTCGCTGGCTACGGCACCAGATTTCTTCCGGCAACCAAAAACCAGCCTAAGGAAATGCTTCCAATTATTGACCGGCCCATTGTTCAGTATCTGGTTGAAGAAGCGGTTGCTTCCGGGATTAAAGACATTATTTTAGTCACCCGTTTTGGCCAATCCGCCTTGGAAAACCACTTTGACACTAACCTGGAACTGGAAATCCAACTGGAAAAAAATGGTAAAAGAAAAGCCTTGGAGGAAGTCCGCCACACTTATAGGATGGCCAACTTTATTTATATTCGCCAAGGCCGCCATCTTCCTTATGGTAATGCCACGCCGCTAATATGCATTAAAAATATCATTGGTAAAGATGAGCCTTTTGCCTATATGTTTGGTGACGATCTGGTCAAAGCCAAAGTTCCTTGTCTTAAACAGTTAATGGATGTTTATTACAAACACCAACCGGCGGCAATTTTGGCAGTGCAAAAAACTCCCCACGAAGAACTCAACCGTTATGCGACTGTCAGATATAAAAAAGGCACGAGAATAAACCAGATAGAAGAAGCCTTGGAAAAGCTACCGGCTGATGAGGCACCGTCTGATATGGCCCAATTTGGCCGCTTTATTTTTACTTCCAAGGTAATCCAACAGGCGGAAAAAAATGTTAAAAATGGCAAGTTCGGTAAGGACAATGAACTATGGGTGGCAGATTTACTTAATGAATTGGCCAAAAAAAATGTGGTTATTGCCCAGCCGATTGAAGGCAAATGGATGACTACTGGCGACCCGTTACGCTATATGCAAACAATGGTTGAGTTTGCCTTAGACCGTAAAGATATTGGTCCGAAATTTGCCAAATACTTAAAAAAGTTATCCCTATAAGATGAAAGTTACTAAAGCTGTTATTCCGGCTGCCGGTATTGGTTCAAGATTTCTTCCTTGGAGCAAAGCTATACCCAAGGAAATGCTGCCGGTGGCAGACAAACCCGCTATCCAATATGTGGTTGAGGAGTGCGTTCAGTCGGGGATCAAAGATATTATTATCGTCACTTCTTGGCATAAGCGGGCCATCGAGGACTATTTTGATTATTTGCCGGAATTGGAGTGGCGTTTAAAAAAGCAAGGGAAAAAAGACAAATTAAAGCAAATCCGCGAAGTGGCGGAAATGGCCAACTTTATTTTTGTCCGGCAAAAAGGGCCTTATGGCAATGCCACGCCGGTTTTATCCAGCCGCCGGGCAGTGGGTGACGAACCTTTTGCGGTTTTATGGGGCGATCAGTTTTTCGTGGCCAAACCGCCGCGCTTACTCCAATGCCTTAAGGTTTTTGAAAAATATCAAAGCTCGGTTGTCAGCGGCATTAAAGCTCAAGGTGAAGAGTTTTACAAGCGGGGGATTTGCGACATTGAAGATTTCAAACCGGGGATTTTTAAGCTGAAGGGGATTATTGAGAAACCCGGTCCGCAAAAAGCGCCGTCTGATTTGGCTGCTTACGGCACTTATGTTCTTACTCCGGCAATTTTTCCTATTTTAGAGAAATTAAAACCGGGTCGGGATGGAGAAATATGGTTGGTTGATGCTATTACTAAGCTTTGTCATAAGGAGCAGGTGTTGGCGGTTGAACTTAAAAATGCTCATTTATATGATGTGGGTAACAAACTTAACTACCATAAGACCGTGATTGACTTTATGCTCAAAGACAAGGAAATCGGCAGCAAGATGAGAAAGTATTTGAAAAGCAAACTTTGCTCCTAAAATCCACGCACCAACTGACACAGGGTTTATTTAATTATTTGATTTTGATGGGTACAAGCGGATAGTATTACCTAAAAAAGCTGGCAGGAGCTGCAAAAGCTGTAGTTAGTTATTGACTTGAAGCTAATTAAAGCTTAATAATATTATCAAATTGAAAAAACATTAAATATGGTAGATGAAAAAGAATTAACGATAGTTTCTGAACTAAGAGACCAATCTCCATACATAGGTATAGAAAAGACCGAATCTTTAGTTCCGCATATGTTAGACGGTTCGCAGTCTCAACAAATAGCTCGGGATTTACTTAGAGGCGGAGCTGTTGAATTGCTGCCCCGATTGCTCGATGGCCCATATCCGAGTGTTTATCCTGACATCCGTCAGCGTTTGCTGTTGGCAATTGGTTTACCTGGGGAAGAATTAGATAAAGTATTAGAAACACTACAAGTAGAGACAAAAACAACTCTTTATGAAATTTATGCTGATTGGGATGATTTACGAAGGAGTTTGGAAGCAGCTTATGGCAAAAGGGATATTCCCAAAAAAGGGATTGTTTTAGCGCCAGAAGATCCTTTAATGGTTTATTTAAGCTATTTGGCACTCAATTTATCAAATACAAACAAGGAGCAGTTTTTAGTCAGGGATGCCCTAAAAGATACTACTTTATTAGAAGTTGATGAGTTTTTAGAAAGACTTGTTCGGGAAGATGAGAAAAGAATTGGAGACCTTATAGAAAGATACGTAGATCGAGACAAGTGTTTACCTGCAGAGCTTTTCCGACCGGCTTTAAAACATTTTAATTATGAGATTAGAGGATCAAGAGGGAAGGAAGAATTTATATGGACAGGCGGTTCGTTATCACAAACAGGCCTGGCAGTTGCCTATATTCAAGATTGCGCTTTCAGTGGTTTTATTGGCGCCCAGATTTTTGAATCATTAATTGAAAGAGGAACACAAGACTTTGAAAACGTTGAACAATTAAGAGCATTTTATGCTCAGGCAAGTGAGGAAGCTTTCAGAAAAATGGGACCTTCATTGCAAAGATTAATTTTAAGTCAGGGCTTAGACCCTGATCTTTATAATCCGTTTAATTGGCGAGTGATGAAAAAGGGTAGTTTTGAGACCATTACTTATGATAAGTGGATTGCTGAGATTACTAAGGGAGTACCAAGAGAATATAACCAGCAGTTTTTAAGTTTTTTAGCAAATATTAGCGCAGAAAATAGAATTATTACCGATTTTTTAGCAGGAGTTGATGTTGCTCCAAGACCTTCAGAGTCAGAGAGACCTGATATAGTAAGTGCCTCAGTGGCTGTAACAGCAGGTCAGCCTGGAACTGTTATTGGACTTGAATTGCCGGAAACTCAAAAACAATGGCAAACATGGGCGCCAAACGATACTTTTGTACATTTAAACGGAGAATTTCCGGGGTTATTGCAAGCAGCCGGAGTAGAAAGCTTTGAAGATCTAGTCAAGCGCTATATTCATGGAAATGAAAAAGTTTCTTACAGTCTTATTCAAAAAGCCAGAGAGATAATGGATGGGTTAGAATTTCATTCTTTAGAAGATAGTCCGCTGGACCTGGATGTTAAATATCAGGCCTATAGAAAATCGATTGATCCGCAAAATGTGACTGGGTCGAGCGGTAATCTTGAACAATGGCAACAAACCAGAGGAATATTGGATGCTATTTATGGATTAGTTACCAGACAAGATGAGGTTTTAAAAGAACAGGCTTTGCTGATTGTGCCGGAAACGATTGGTCAGGGTAAAAGTGTAGAATTTTCAGATTTAGATAGTCGAGAACCAAAGACAGTAAATTTGGATGAAGCTGTTGCCGCAATTGACCGCGGTGATACCAATGCTACTTCATTAGTACTTCAGGGTTTGGAACATCTGGGGATGAATCTTGGTCAAATGATAAGCTTTACTGAAGAGCCGGAAACTTTTAGAAAATTGTGGCATTTTGCTTTCAGAAGAGCATCTAGATACATTTTTCCCCGTACCACTGGAGCTGATGAAAGAACGCAGGCTTTTTCCAGATTTATAAAAGCATGTGATAACTATTTTGATATTCACAACCCAAAAAAATTAAGAGCAAGGTTAACTGCTTTTGGAACAATTTACGAGAGGTTACACAAATAGATGATTAGATTATTAGGTAGCAATTGGAGTTTCCACGCCGGCTTTGGAATTAGGTGGTAGCGTAAGTAAACAGTATTCATTGACAAGAAATTTTGGTTGCATTATAATACTTCGCAACATGAGTCGTAAACCTCATTTTGGCGTAAGGGTTGTGGGAAGTTTAATTAAGGGGGCGTTAAGGGGGGGTGGTGTTGATGGTCATGAACCGTGGGGATTTACACCTGAAGAACTCACAGCAATAGGTCCAGATGGTAATCCAACGATACAGAGAGATGAGTTTCATCGTCCAATAATAACAAGAGAGATAGAAGTTCCTTCAACTAGTACTTCTGATGAAAATCAACTGCAGGTTGCAGAAGTGTTATAAAATATTAAAGAACCTAACTTCTTAATAATTAAACTTCTATTTAGAAAATAAATTTTTGATTTATATCTTCAGCCTGTTTTTTCCACTAAGCTTGAGTTCTAAAACGAAGTGCACCATTTAACAGGTTTCAGGGTATAATAACCACCTGTTAGGAGGTGTACTTTGATGGGGAAAAAATATAATCATTTGAGTTTAGAAGAACGGGAAAAGATTTATGGTCTAAGGCAACAG
>DATKWX010000096.1:0-9815 GCA_035529355.1 Bathyarchaeia archaeon | reverse complement strand
CAGGTTTTTTACTGTAGATACGGTATTGTCTTCTGACCGGTCATCAACAATAATAACTCTATATTTGATTTTTGCTTTTATAAGGCAAGCGTGAATCCGTTTTACTAACAAAGGGATATTTTTGGCTTCGTTCCTTGCAGGTACGATAATATCCAGCATTTTTATCTTATTCATGAATTTTTACTAACAATTCAAACAAAAAACCAACCGGTAGGCTGGAACAAAACATTTTACAGTATTTTAAACCTTTAATCAAGCATTATGGGGTTTGTTCAAGTTTTGCTTCTGTTATTTTTTATTCAAGACTGGATAATGTGGAACTTTTACTAAAAAGCAAGGCCTTTACTTTAAAAAAATTTGCGGTAAAATACAACCTATATTAGCTAAAAACAAAAATCTGATAATTAATAGTCGGTTTAGTTAATTAAAGTAAAGTTTTTCTTAATAATTTAACTAATTAAATTAGAGGAAGTTAGTTTATTTTTATGAAAGAACAACCTGTTGAAAGTCAAACTTTAGAAGAAGCTATAATGTATGGTTTGCTTGGTGGCCTTAGTGGTGGTAGTGGTAGTCCCGAGCAACGTCGAGGTGGCTTAGAATTATTAAGAACCCACTATATGGATGCCCAAAGAAGAATTAGAGCTATAGTTAATAATATATATAATTCAAGAACATGTCTTGGTGGTGGTTATGGAGAAACGCTTAAGGTTTTAAAAGTTGACTGTGTGAGATTATACGAAGATTTTAGGACGGTGGAATGCTTAGGGCCTCATTTAGGGATTAACCCTTGGTATAACCTTGAAATTTTACGCGTTTTTGCTTCAAAAATAGCCAGTGCTGCAGGTAAAAAAAGCGCCAATGATCCTGTAGAAGAAAATTACCATGCGTTAGCCGCAAGATATGGAAGAACGTTACAGCTTTCCAAGAAATATCAATTGCCTCAAGGGGCAGAGGTGGCTGGTCAAACTCATAGAGGAGAAGGATTTAGGACAATTGAAGAGTTAGAAGCTCAGTATTTGTCGGCTCAGATTAGAATTGTTGGTGTAGTAAACAGTATATATAAGCAAAAAATATGCTTCGGGGGGCCAAGACCGGTTGCATTTAAAAGTTTAGGAGCAGAACCGAAAGAACTATACGAAGCTTTTGGTAAGATGGAAGAATTAGGCCCTTATTTAGGTGTTAATCCTTGGTACAATCTTGCAACCTTATATACTTATGCTTTGGTAATAGGTAGTACAGAAGAAACAAGAAATACTTCCGGTCCTGGGGAAACAACTTGTATGTCTTTGGCTGCACGGTATTTTCAGACATTAGAGTTTCACGGTCAAAACGGTTATACTCTTAGTCAGGTAGAATCCTTTGTCCCTATACAAACGCTCACCGATATGGCAGTCGGACAATTTCATAGCAATCTCTGAGTTAACTAGTTAAACCCCGCCTTAACTCAAGTTTTTTTATCTCCTCATCTTTATCACAACTTGACGGCTAAAAGCTTAAGAAGTAGTATCAAATTAAATTAAAGCAGAGGAGGGGAAAATAACAGACGGGCAGCAAGAAACTTATTCTTTAAAAGAGCTAGGTCAAGAAAACCCAGCGCTTTTAGATAAAGTTTTAGAAAATATAATCTCTTCTTCAGAAGAAAATTCACCAATTAAAAGGCGGTTTAAATTTCTACAAAATTTAAGTCATGATATGCGTAGTGCTTTAGCTTCACCAGTAGCATACCTCCATGTTGTAAAAG
Source organism: Bathyarchaeia archaeon (assembly GCA_035529355.1). GTDB lineage: Bacteria > Patescibacteriota > Microgenomatia > UBA1400 > UBA1400 > DATKWX01. The sequence goes on along the minus strand of DATKWX010000096.1, from coordinate 8,074 downwards.
ATAAATTAAATGGCAGGGTGCCTTTGGGTCTTTTTTACACCAGAATTGAAACCCATAAATTTCATGGTGAAAAATTTGGTGGTGAAGAAATAACTTATGAAAAAAAATGTAATTGTTTTGATACAACTTGTGACTTACTTGATAGTTTTAGCTTGGGTCCAATAAGAAATAAATTGGCAGTAGGTATAGGTTTAGAGGAAGCTTTCAGAAATCTAAAAGGCACAGAGGCGATCATTCCAAAAAATCTAACACCTGGAAATATAATCTGGTTAGGTATAAGCCGAGTCCGGCAAACATTAGAAGGTAACAGGCAAAAGTTATCTGAATTTTTTGAAGAAAATAAAGCAGGGGGTGAACAAGAAGAATCAATGAGAGGAATAATAATAAATGCTACAGTAAGAGCTATTAGGACCCTTGATGGTTTAACTCAAGAATTTTTTGGACCCCAAAAACCTCAAGAACCTGAAGCTTAAAATCAACTGAAGTGCTTTAAATCCTTACCGTTCTGGCAATAAATCATTAATTGCATCTTGTATTTCAGCGGGCGTCATTGCCTTTCTCCCTGGTTTTGGTGGTTTTTCAGCTGTTCCTCTTATTGAGGAATCGAGATCAATGAAACTACTTTTAGGAGGTATTGGAAATTTCGATTTAGCTGAACCATTCGGCGGCGGGGAAAAACCTTCAGCGCCTGCTTCCGGATCTAAAAGCATTTTTTAATCACCTCTTTTCAATAATTTTTTTAGCTAAAGCTTTAAACTAAACACTCAATTTCAAAAGCAACTGCAATTGCAGAACCATCATCAAGAGGCATAAATTCAGAGTGCCTAAATTCTTTTGGTAATAAACCCGCAGGACAAGAATTTCCTGGATATTCAACTAAATATCCAGACCTTGTTGACCTTAAAGTGACTCCCATAGTGCCACCTCTAGTGATTGCCCAAGTATTAAGTTCACCACCTTCGGGAATTACATCAACACCTTTTCTTCCAGATAGAACAATACCAATTGGCATATAAATTATTCTATCATATTTTTATAAATTCGATATCGGAAAGCGCTAAAATTTTGTGATAAATTTTCTTGGGAATCTCAATTTTCATCGGCGCCGTCACTTTTTGGACCTCTTTAGCAACCGTAAGCTCAATTTCTCCTTTAACTAAGTACAGTGTTTCCGAAATATCATCATGAATGTGGTCTGCGGTAACCGTGCCTTTCTTTCTCAAAACATACATCCCCCGACCGCATTCATAAACCATACCCCTTTTGTCAGCTTTAATGATTTTTATTTTTTTAAGATTCATAAAAAAGTTGAGTAAAAATTTTAAGTGTTTATGCAAATATTCTACCAGAAAATAAGTGAGCCTTCGAGGGCTAATCCGCCAGCTGGTGTACCTATTCCGATCCAGGAACGGAATCCCCTGGGGGAACCCAGCGAACAATATCGTTTATATCAAAACCATAATAAAGCTCATAAAGTTTTTTAAACGGAACAGGAGCAAAGTTACTATCGGCAGCATATATTTCTCCGTCAATCTCAAAAACAACAAACGTATGACCTGGTCCCCCTGCTAAAAAAACTTTTGAGAGATCTATATCAATATTTAGGGGAGTGTTTGGGTTTTGTAATGGTAAATCTTTAGAAAGGAAGGCGTGTATTATTCTTGGATTCACTTCTGGAACAATTTTCTCCAAAAGCGTATTTAGAAGATAAGCTTGTCCTATACAGACACCTCCTTCGTCGATTTCTTCGGATAGAGATTGTAATCCTGCTATTTCTAAAAAATTATCTTTGGTATTAGCATAAAAAAAATCGTATAAAGCTGAAACCTGTTCAAGGTTTGTAGGATTATAGCCATTAGGAAAGCTATTTTTAATTTTTTCCTGTGCTTCTTGAATAAACTGTTGAACGGTCGGATTTTCAATATCTAATTTTATCATCACCACAGGGGTAGGTATATCAAAAGAGCTAATTTGTCGTACGCTTACAACGTTCGGAGCTAGTCTTAAAAGTTTTTCATCAAAAGAAAGTTGAGGCGTGTCTTGAATTTCTTGCCAGGTTTTTTCAAACCAAGCTTGGGAGGTGTTTCCGTAAATGCCGATATCTGAGGATTCAATTGTCGGTGGCGGTACTAGTGTTGTTGATTGGTCTTGGGGAAGTGCGCCGCAAACAATAGATGAAATTGCGGTACCAAGAGAGATAGCAGCCGCTAATCGAGTTCTTTGTCTATTTTTTGAAAGCCTTCTGGATTTACTAGTTCTTTGTTTCGCTTGCCAATCATCTTTTTGAAAAACATCCAATCCATCAGTGAAAGCTTGTTCTTTCAGTTTAGTTGGTATTGGTCCTGAAACACCCTCTTCCTCTTTCCATTTGAGGACAACACTTTCTTGACCGGTTTCTGATTTCGGGAAGCGTAGAGCAACTTCGCTGAAAAAGTTATTTTTAGCATCCGGTTGACAGCGGAAAGTAATTCGGGCGCCATTTGTATTCCAGGGTGTAAATTCCAGATCGCTGACCGGAGAATCTTTGGAATACCTACGGATTACTATTCCAATCGGTTTCCCATCAGTTTGTCTCCTGATGCCCTGACGTTTCTCAAGGTCAGTATCAAGGTCAGCATTAAGGCTTTGGTAAAAGCTAAGCAATGATTGTTCTAAGTTTTCGGACTTTTGACCTTCTTCAACGCTCAACTCCAGCATATTAATGTGATTTTAGCTTTTATGTAATTTTTTTCAAGCGCCTAACTTTTCTTCATCCACAAATATTCCGATCCGGGATCGGTCACCTCTTGACGAAACAGGTATGTTCATTTCCACGCCCCGTGTGGGAAATAACCCTTGACAACTATTTCGGAATATGTTTGAGTTAATTTAGTGTTTTATTCTACCCAGCCCAAAAAATCTGGGTTTTTTACATTTTAAAATGGAAGATTATCAGGAAAGAAATTATATTTTTTTTATAAGACCGACTTCAGAGTAAGTCGGTTTTTTTTTAACGCGAAAAGTGTGAAATAGACGCTAAATACGCAAAAAATGGTAAAAAATCTACTCTATAAAGACTTAGCATATAGAGTGCAAGGAGCTATTTTTGAGGTTTACAAGACTCTCGGTCCAGGATTTAAGGAGTCCATCTATCAGAATGCCTTGGAACAAGAGTTAGTTAAACAAAATATCTTATTTCAAAAAGAAGTTTCCTTAAAAATTAGCTATAAAGGAAAGAACGTTGGTTTTTATAGGCCAGATTTCATAGTTGAAAACAAAGTTATTTTAGAAATCAAGGCAATTCCGGAAATGCCAAAATATTTTGAAGCGCAGCTTTTTAACTATTTAAAAGCAACTGATTATAAGCTTGGTTTATTGGTGAATTTTGGAGCGGAAGAGAAAGTAGATATTCGTCGTCGTGTATATGAATCAGCACGTTTTAAAAAATAAATTTTCGCGTCTTTTCGCGTCATAGGTTTAGCAAATTTAGCCTTTTGAATTGAATTTTTTAGCGTTATATTTTTAGCGTCTTTAGCGTTTGAAAGGAGGTGAAAAAGAAAAATGTTGAATGAAATGAAATCCGCCCTTTTTGGCGGAAAAAGCATTTTAAAAAGCCTTTTTTTAATTGTGGTTACCGTAGCGGTTGTTTCCGGTGCCACTTATGCTGCTTGGACAGCTCAGGCCAAGGTTGAAGGCAATACTTTCAGCACTGGTAGTGCAGCCTTAAAACTTTATGGTAATTTAGCCGGCACACCCGGAGTTAACGCAAACTTGACTGATCTTTTGCCAGGTAACTCTTTTGATGATGTTTATCCAAATTGGGAAGAATATTATCCCGCAAAACTTTACAACAGTGGGACAGTAAATTTAAAAACTACGGTTAAAGGTGTCTATGTCTCCCAGACTGCTGCATTACAAGATTATATTAAAGTGGCAGTATATAAATGGAATGATGATGGTGATGGTGTTTATGAAGAAGGTGAAAAAGAAACTTTAGCTTATCAAAATTGGAAAACTTTGCGGGAATGGAGAACAAATCCAATTCTTTTGGGGCAAGTTGACGCCAAAGCTACGTTACCATTGGTTTTCAGATTTAAAACAGAAGAGGATTTGCCTAATTCTTTACAAAACCAGAACACGGTTTTTGACTTTGTTTTTGACGGAACCACTGAGGGTGCAACTACCACTTTGCCATCGCCCAGTCCATTATAAAGCTGATTAATTAAAAATAGTTTATAGAGTGTATATAAATTACATTGTCATTCCTGCCTGCGAGGGCAAACGCAGGCAGGCCCGAGCGGATCAGTGAAATCATGTCGTCATTCCCGCGAAAGCGGGAACCTATAAAGATAAAACTTATTTATATAGATCCCGCATCCCTGTATCAATAGATACAGGTTAAACAAGTGCGGCCTGCCTGCCGGCAGGCAGGGATGACAAGAGGAATAGATTCCCGACTCCGTCACGTTTAACGTGGCTTTCGCGGGAATGACGGAATGGCAAGTAAGATTCCCGTTTACACCTGGCTGCACAGGCAGGCGGGAATGATTGAGGAGGAAAAAAATGGGGAAAGTAAAATTACTAAAAACCATTAGCAATACGGTTTTTTTTGGCTTGGTTTTGCTTATTGCCGCGTTTGTTTTTTTATCCGGCAAGCAAAGCTTTTTTGGCTGGCGGTTTTTGGTGGTCAAATCCGGCTCCATGGAGCCGACCATAAAAACCGGTAGTTTGATTTTTGTTAAACAGCAGGAAACTTATCAAAAGGGCGACATTATTACTTATGGTTCTTTGGCGAGAGCCGAAGGTTTGATAACCCATCGGATAGTTGAAGAAGTAATAAAAGACGGCAACAAGTTTTTCAAGACCAAAGGCGATTTTAACAGCGTTGAAGATTCACAGTTGGTTCCGCAAGCAGAAGTCGTCGCCAAACATCGGTTCACTATTCCTTATTTGGGTTTTGTTATCGGTTTTGCCAAAACCCAGCACGGAGTTGTTTTACTGCTGGTTATTCCCGGTACCTTGATAGTTTACGAGGAAATAAGGAACATCAGAAAGCGCCTTGTTGATTATTTGCAAAAAAAGAAAACCAAGCAAAACAACCAAGAATGAAAAGAAAAATTTTACTTTTACTTTTACTAGCATTGCTGGTTAATTTCCCGGCTTTTGGGACTAATGCGGTATTTACTGCTTCAACAAGGGTTAACGGCAGCCAATTTGTAACCAGCGACTGGGTTGCGCCCGGAAAGCCGACAGGGCTTACTATTTATAAAAATCATACGCCTTCAGAAAGAGTGCTTTTGGGCTGTGGCGGGGTTACGGATACTACCAAAATCACCATTGAATGGCAGGAAAATCCCGAAACTGACATTGATTATTATTGGCTCGGAACCAAATTTAACCCAAGACACAAACAGGTTTTCCATCCCAACCATCAATACCTTGCCAACATGACTCCAGGTAACAATCCTTATTATTATACGGTTATTGCCGTGGACAAGGCCGGCAATGAAAGCGAAATTTCCGACCAATGCGATTTGTTTTTGGATACCGGTTCTGATAGCGAAGAGAACGGAGGCGGGAGTGGAAGCGGAAACGGAAGTGAGAACGGGGGCGGAACTGTCAGTTCACCGCCCAGAACAACTCTTACTATTGATAATGGTTTGGTATTTGATGAGAAAGTGGAAAATGGCGGTTTTGAAACCGGCGGCTCAATTTCAGACTGGCAGGAAACCGGCAGCACTGCCAGGTTAGCAGCTGATTTTGAAGCCGCTCCTTTGGATGGTGGGTTCATGGCCAGAATTGGTGATACCGGAGATTACGGGAATGCGCTTGAAGACAACAGTTTAGCGCAAACAATTAGTTACGGTACAAAGAACTTGAGTTTTTACTACAATTTTTACACTTATGATTATGCGTTTGACCAGCCGGGTTTTAGCTTGGGCATCAATGGCCAAACTGTTTGGGATATTTTTGCTTCTGATTTGTATTTTAATATAGATGGTGACCTTTCTTATTATGAGGATTTTCCTGACTATTCCAACTGGCAAAAGACTTATGTTGATTTGACCCAATTTGGCAATGTTCCTTTAGAAACCACTTTTAACAGTGGCAATACCGGGGACGAGGAGCTTCAGTCTTGGGTTTATTTAGACAATATGAGTACTACTGAAGTGGTCGCCTCAAAAGATACCCAATTCCACTTGTTAACTGAAGAAGGAGCAAAAATTTACTACCAAGTTCAAATTGGAGGTTTACCTTATGATGATTCCGCTTGGCAGTTTTTGGGTATTAAGCAAGCTGATTTTGATTTAAAAGATGCAGCTTATTCTTCAGGCGATTATGCTATTTATTACCGCTCGGTTAAGGGAGATATGGAAGAATCTCCAAATATTGTTAAAGTTCATCTTGACAAAGAAAAGCCGAGCGCGATTAACGACCTTGAAGTTTCGGGGATTTCTACTTCTTCAGCCATGCTTTTATGGACCGTGGCTCCGGATTTTTTTGGAGAGGAAGAAGTAAGACCCGCCAGTTACGATATCCGTTATTGGTTAAAACCAGAAAGCACTAGTTGCTTGGTTTCTGCTTGGGAAACAGCCACTAAGGTTCAAAAGCCGCCAATGCCCCGTTTCCCCTATGAAGTGCAGGATTTTGAAATAGGCAGTTTGCAGAAAAATACTGCTTATTGTTTTGGCATTAAAACCTGTGATACGGCTTTAAATTGTTCCTCAATTTCCAAAGGAAAAGTTATTACCGAAGAAAACGGTGGGGAAGAAGAAGAAATTGTTCCCGGAGCGACTTTGGTCAGGGACGAAATTCCGGAACAGGGCCATGGGAATGTGGTAATAAATGAGTTGATGTGGATGGGAAGTTCTAAGTCTGGCAAAGATGAGTGGGTGGAATTGAGAAACATGACTGATCAGAATATAAATCTTGCTGAGTGGCAGATTGTCAAAAAGAAATCTGATGGTACTGAAGAGTGTATGTATACTTTTAAACACGACCCGATCAACCCGCTTTTGCCGCCGATACTGCCGGCCAATAGTTATGTAGTTGTGAGTGAATTTAATAGTAATAGCAGTAAATCTGCTTTGGCTATAAATTGTCCCAGCAGTACTTGTTTTGTGGTTGGCGATGGTGACAATGATGATAAAGAGCCTTTGTTAAGCACTTTTACTTTGTACAATAATCGGCTTCAGCTAAAGCTTTATGATGGTTTTTGGACTGATCCGAAAGTGAACCTGGTTGACACTGCCGATGACTGGAAAGGCGCTCCGGCGGCTGGTGAGCATGATGCTTCTGCAGATATTTATTACTCTATGGAAAGAAATAATGAAAATCCAGGTGACGGAACCGATAAAACCAATTGGCACACTTGTGAAGCCAACTATACGTTACTTGCTGGTTATTGGGATGAAGAGTTTATGGAAAAAGGCACGCCAGGCGCTCAGAATCTTTCTCAACTTGATTTAGTTAAAATAGAATTTTTATTAAGCGAAGATAGGAAGTCAGTTGGTTTTAAGATTAGCGATATTGCCGAATGGGAGACATTGACTTACGAAATTACTTATAATTCTGACCAAGGACCGCAGGGAATTTTAGGCATGGTTGAAGTGGAAGGACAAGAAGTTATTACCCGTGATAACTTAAAGCTTGGTACTTGTTCTTCAGATAACAATGTGTGCACTTATAATACCGGCGTTATAGACCTGAAGTTAAAAATAATTTTAAAAACAGGAGAAAAGAGCAAAGAATTTATTACCATTCCAGTTTCGTAGAGAGGTGAAGTGAAAAAAACATTTTTATTAATTCTTATTTTTTTTAGCCTTGTTTGGCTTAGTTTGGAGCCAAAAAAAGTTTATGCCTTAACTGAAACATTCGGTGATTTGGAGGTTACTTATGATTCGCCTTTATTCGGTCAGTCAGTTGTATGGTATCCGGGTTTATCATTGACCACTAATTTTACGGTCAAAAATGTCGGCACTGAAACCCACAAAGTCTATATTAGTGCTGACAACACTTCGGGAACAGGTGATTTATCGACGGTGCTATATTTTAAAGTAGGTCAAGCGGGAACGATTTATTATGGCCAAAGCGA
>DATKWX010000095.1:0-5458 GCA_035529355.1 Bathyarchaeia archaeon | reverse complement strand
ACTTTAATGTAAGTCCAATCTCTCTATGTATCTTATCTGTTAGTTCTCTTTTATATGCTTTCTTTACTTCCCCCATTTTCCCCCTTTCTTTATAACTTCTTGGCGTTTTTTTTCACTGTTAGTTTCATAAATTAACCTCTTAAAGCAAATGGCGGGTAAGGCCTTACTCCTTACATGAATAACGATTTCTCACACACAGCCAAGCGTTAATTGCTTCTAGTGTTAGCGTTTATACTTCCGCCACCGCCACCTGCTTTCAAATGTCAATTTACATCCACAACCCTAAATTTGCGAAAACAAAAATAAAAAAATAGGCGATACCCACAAAACAAATTGCGGCCAGGATTGTAAAAAATATTTCTTCGTTCATATTAGAAAGCACTCCTATATTTATTCACCCAATAATTAATTTTTTTAATTACAGTTTTCTTTTTATTAGCCTGGATATTCTGAATATAAACTTTCCCATATCTTAAAATCTGCCAAATTGCCGAAAATTTATTAGGAAAAGTAAAATAAAGTGGGTCATATCTATGCCAAATTGCAGTTGCAAAACGACTAACTTTTTTTTCCTTTTTCTTCATACTCCTCCTTTAATTTCTTAAAACCTTCTCCGCCTTATAAAATTTCGGCTTCTCTTGCCTTCTGTCAATACAAGCGGAATTATCTTTAAGCTCAATCTTTTTAAAAGAATAAGCGATAATATTGCTTGAGCCATTGGCCTCAACCTGGCTTGAGCCATAGGCCTTAACCTGGCTTGAACTCCAGGCCTTAACCTGGCTTGAGCCATTGGCCTCAACCTGGCTTGAGCCATTGGCCTCAACCTGGCTTGAACTCCAGGCCTCAACCTGGCTTGAGCCATAGGCCTTAACCTGGCTTGAGCCATAGGCAAATAATCTACCGCTTCTTACTGTATGTTTACCTGAAAACACAAACATTTTTTTATAAAGCTGTTTTAACCTTCTAAAAACAAGCTGTATTATCTTTTTCTCGTTTTTGGTATACCACTCAGGTAAAGTGCCTTCTTCGTCAACCTGGTAATTCCAGTCCTTTTGGTTAAACCTCGCTTTTAATTTGTTCCAATCAAGGGGGTTAATTTCCAGCCTGACAATATCCCTGTTTTTAAGTTTGTTGTCATTCAGCTTAAACTTCTCAACCACGGTTTCGTGGCTGTCATCAATCTCAACGCAGTCGTAAAGTTTTAGTTTTCTGTCAATTATGGGTGAGTAAAAGCTACACATATTTCTCCTTTAATTTTCTTCTAGCGGGTGGCCCAGAATGGTTAGACAGTAAGGAACTTCCAGACCACCCTGTAGAAAATGGTGTAAATATTTTTTACACCATAAAAAACTATTTAGTTGTTAAAAATACTTTCCCCATTCCAATCGCACCCGCACTCCTTTTTGTGCAGGGCTAAAACCGATTTCATGGTTAGGGTTTTTTTGTAGGCTTCCTCTGCCTTGCAGTAGGCTTCCCTTGCCTTGTCTAAGGCTTCCTTTGCCTTGTCTAAGGCTTTCCATGCTTTGTAGTGGGCTTCCCATGCCTTGTCGTAGGCTTTCCATGCCTTGTCTAAGGCTTCCCCTGCCTTGCCTAAGGCTTCCCCTGCCTTGTAAACCCTTTTCGGCAGTTTGCCTTTAACTGGTTTAATAAGTTTCAACCTCAACTTAATCTCATTCTCTGGTTTGTTTTCCTTAATATATCTAACCCTGTTTTTCAAGGGTTCGGTTAAGGGTTCACAGAGGACATGGTGATGACAATGCCATACCCAATCAGCTTTTTTCATTTTCCCAACCTTTCAAACTTCTCTACTAATTCCAAAAGCATATTTAAAATATCCACCATGTCCTTGTCTTCAAGGTTCTTGTTTTGCCTTAGCCTTTTGTACTGCAAGTTAACTGAATTTACTGATTGCTGTAGGCTTCTCATCATGTTGGCTGAAATCATTTACTTGCTCCTTGACTTAAAAACCATTCAAAATTATTAATGTTCGCTATTTGTCTTTTAGTCCTTGCATCCTTCAGAAGTTTGTCTGATAACTTATCAAACATCTTTCTTATTCTTTTGCATTCTTGCAATCTTGCAAGGGTTTTGGTAGAATATTTTTGCGTTTTCATAAAGACTTCCTTTCTTGGGGAGTCTTTTTTGTCTCCCCAGAACGTTTTTTTTTAAAACCAATTTACACTATAAACCTTATGGCACTTGTTACATTCGGCTTTTTTACCCATGTTAGTTAAACCTCGACTAACATGACCTCCGCACGAACAGTTACCAAGAAATAATTTTGCTTTCTCTTGGGAATGTAAAAGTATTTTTATAAAATCAAAAAAGTTCAGGATACCCCATGTCACTAAAAAAATGGGTAAAAGCAAAAGTAAAATAATTAGTTCAATTGTTCTTATAAAGTTCATACTCTTTCCTCCAGCTTTTCCTTGCACTTGGCACAAACATATACTGAACCGGCCCCGTTGCAGTCCTCAAAATCAAGATTTTCTGTTGCCTCCTCTTTTTCGCACCGGTCGCATAGTGGTTTTAGTCTCAAGGCTTTGTTCTTTCTGTCTCGAAGAATTAATCTTCTAAGATACTCACTTCTGGAGATGCCTAATTTTTTGGCTTGCCGGATAACATATTCATAATCAATATCATTCCAGCGGAAATTCATGTATTTGGTCTTGGGTTTTAAGGTTTTAATCATAATAACACGATTGTAAAACAATAATATTAGTTTGTCCAGAGGCAGTTTTTTTATTAAGTTAAGCTTTCCATTGAACTTTTGATCCTGCCTTATTAAAAAGCCTCTTAACATATTCATAAGACTCAGGCATTAAAAAATGATCCCCGTCATATAACCCTGTCATTCTATCTTTCCAACATCCATAACTAGGAAAAAATCCGGCTTCTCCATTATAATTATTAAAATCTGCTTCTTGATACCACCTTCTCGGACTGTCTTCGTCAATAATTTCTCCCAACCACCCAATCGCCCCGCAACCTTCCCACACCCTACTTAATGAAATCATACAACCCAATAAAAGTATTTCTTTCTTCCTATATCTATTCTTAAAAGTCGCTTTCTTAATTTTCTTTATTGTTTCTTTAAATTCTTTCAAAGAAGTATACGGCTTAACCTCTACCAAAATACTTTCAACTCCCATTAGAATAAAATCCGGTATCCAACCATCAAGATCAAATGGTTCGTATTCCCACTTCCATTTACAAAAATCAAAAAAAGCTGCCCATTTGGCTTCTAATCTGCTTCTAAAAATTGTTCCTTTATAAAGAGTTTTTATTCCCCTCAAATTGCCTCCTTTTTTTTGTATTTTTTTTAATCCAAAAACCATAATAATCACTCAATCATGTCAACCAACCTTATATATATATATAAGGTTGGTTTGTATGATTCATGAAAAAAATTGATTTGCTTGTATGATGTTTGTATGATTCAAACATTTCTACCTCTGTTATTTGGAATCGTACCTTGTATGATTCGTCTTTATACGATTGTATGATAATCATACAAATGCCCTTTTAAAAAAGACCCCCATTTGTATGATTATTCTTTGGTTTTTCTTCGGGTACAAAATAATACCTTTTTGGCTTTCCTTTACCATTAATAAACATATCTTTTTCCAGTAAAATAATTTGTTTATTTATAGTATTAAAAGATACTCGTTGTATTTTCAAAACTTCTTGGTATATTTCTTTTTTGGTCAAATTATTGGTTTGTTTCACTACAGATAAAACATTCTCTTTTGCTTCTTCCGCTTTTTTAATTTCATCTTTAACTTCACCAAGATATCTAATTTCCTCCATGTTTTTTCCATCTTCAGAAGATTTAAACTCAATTTCTATTTTGGGGAGTGGCTCAAAATCTCTTGATTTCCCCTGGGCAATAGTAAACAATTTTGGATTTTTAGGGTTTCTTTCAAGATAAAACTGGTTATCTACCTGAGCGATAATATTGCTTGAACCCCTTGTCCTTTGAGAAATATTCCTTGTGCCAAAAAATACAGGTTTGTTGCTATGGTGAATAATAAGCCAGCAGATGGAAGAAGATATTTTTCTTAAATCATTAAAAAAAACCGCTATATCTTTAGAATCGTTCTCATTCCCTGTTAAAATATCTATTAATGAATCAATGACAATAATTCTTACCTTATTATCTTCAACATATTTTGTAACATATTCAATAAAACTTTGATTTTCAAGAGTAAAATGACTAGGATGTTTAAGGAATAAAATTTTGCTACTTGGTTTACACTTCATCCCTTTTAATCTTCTCTGTATTCTTCTCAAACCATTTTCTTTATCAATAAAAAGGATTTTAGGAGAATTGAAAACTTCAAATTGTCCTAAAAATTTTGTTTTTTCTATTAAACATTTTGCCATATTAAGACTGAGGAATGATTTTCCGGAGGCTTCTTCTCCAACTAGAAGAGTAAAACCTGTTCTGGGTAAAAATTTCTCGATTAACCATTCCTGCTCTGGAAATTTTAGTGTCAATAATTTTTTCCAGTTAATGATAGAAAATTTATCAAGTCCCCATTCTGCCTCTACCAGCAATTTCTTGAAGTCATTCCCAGAATATCCCCATTTAAAAAAATCACACCAATCTTTTCCTGCGTGTTCTGGAACATTGACAAAAAAACATCTATCTCTTCCTAGAATATCGGCGACTTTTTCAGCCCCATCTTTTCCTGGTTTATCATTATCATAGGCAATATAGATTTTTTTCAGGTGTAAGAATTCAGATACAAATTGTTCATTAAATGAGCCTGCTCCTGCCGTTGTTGTCCAGACGGGTAGTTTAGTTTCTTGCCACAGTTTTATGGAATCTATCTCCCCTTCACATAAAATAACTTCTGATGAAGCTTCTTGGGTTTTAAATAAACATTCTTTTGTTCCTGCGGTAGTTTTCCATTTGTCTTTTCCTTTTCCAAAAAGCCTGATTTTGTATCCTGTTGGTATAGGATAAACAATTTTATCAATAAGAATTCTTATATCAAATTTTTTTATTGTTTCCGGAGTAATTTTTCTTTGCTCTATATATTCTTGTGGAGTAATTTCTTTTGAAGGCGTAAATTTTTCTTTAAAAAAGCTTGGTTCAATAGAATTAATTGCTTCTTTTTTACTGCATCCTGTAACTAATTGGAACAAATCAATAATATCGCCTGTCACTCCGCATGATTTACACTTAAATCTGTTTATATCGTGCATTAAAACACAAGACGGTTTTTTATCATTATGGGTTGGATTAGGACATTTAATTGATTCAGTGCCGCTGGTTTTTTTAACCTTTAATCCAAGATTCCTAGCTACCTCTGCAAGAGAATGGTTTTTCTTTATTTCTTCAATAGTCATAATAAAATTAAAAAACCCCCAGCCAAAAAGAAGTATGGTAATACCCAAGTTGGCTGGGGATTCTTTAATTTTATCAGGAATTTGTTGGGTATTACCATAT
>DATKWX010000094.1:0-4712 GCA_035529355.1 Bathyarchaeia archaeon | reverse complement strand
CGTTTCGCTATACTCACCCATGGCTTTTTTTGATTCCGGATGCCAAAAAGGAATGTGGTTAAACACAAAATATTTATTATCCAGCTTTCCGGAGATAAAATCTTTGTTATTAAATAGGAAATGACCAAGCCAATTTTGTTGTTCTTCTGAAATCCCTAACCATTCGTCAGCCGTATCCAAAAAAACTAAGCTTAACCCTTTAATTTCTCGGGCATAAAAACGCTGGCTAAAATATTGGGAAAAAGTATCAATCCCCTCTTCCCTTAAATACCAAAGATCGTGATTGCCAGGAATAACATAATAAGTAATCTCCGACTTGTCTAGAACTTTTTTGACTTCATCCAATTCTTTTGAGGTACCGGTTTTGGTCAGGTCTCCTACCACCACCGCAAACTCAAGATTTTTTTGCTTGACCAATTCTAAGGCTTTTTTAAGGTTTATAAGATCTGATTCAACGTCACCGATAACCGCAAAAGACAACTTTACACTCGACGCATTATCTGGTTTCGGAGATTCCAAAGGTTGAGGTGAAGAATAAGGCAGTTTTAAGGATTCAAAGGGTTTAACTACCTGAACAATTCTTACCAAACAAAAACTTACCAAAAAAACAAATAGTACAGTAGCAATTAAAAAAAACTTCTTCATACTAAGGTTTTTTAACCTGCTCCACCGCCACCTCCACCACCACCCCCACCACCCCCACCGCCTCCACCGGAAAAACCACCGGAAGAACCAAAGCCTGAGGCACCATAAGAAGAAGAAAAGGTGCTGGAAAGCGAAGACATGGCCGAGGAAAGATTGGTAAAACCTGAAGATAAAGAACCCATACCTGAAGCAAAATCAGTTGTACTTGTCCCTCCATAAAACGCCATCGCTGTTTGTTGGTCGGGTTTGGAAAAGCTAACCGGCAAACTGGCTAAAGCTTTTTCGGAAATACCCAAAACCGTACCGTAGACCAAATATTTTTCCCATAAGATAAGCGAGTCCACCGGATAACGTTTGGTCACAGAATAGTCTTTAAGCCAGTTTTTAAAAGCTAACCAACCGGCTGCTTCTTTTCTCCCTTTTTCCGAGCGCTTTTCTCCAAAAGCAGCAAAAACAACCAGCACTATAACAGCAATAACCTCGGGAACAAAAAACAGACTCGCCAAGGCGACTGCTAAAAGTACTTGAGGAAAAACACCGGCAAAAGGAAGGCTCACAAAAAAGCTTCCAAAAGTAAGGCCAAAACCCAACCATAAATCTTTTCGTTTTAAAGTAGCTACCTGCTCGTGACTTTTTTTCTCCAAGTAGCCTTTTACTAAAATTTGCGCAAAAACATTTTTTTGAAAATTTTGAAAAAAGTTATAACTGGAAGTCCTGTAAGTTTGAGAGTATTTTTTAATCTGTTCAAAACTAACCTCATTGCTCCCTTTTCCTACTTGCTCAAAAATAAAATCAAGCAGTCCTTTTTCAAATAAATGTAAAGGCTTGCCCACCGTAGCCTTGGCGAAGGCGGGCCCGGCCTCCTTACTGAAAGGCAAGTTTTTACATAGGCTGTAGTCGTAAGCGGTGGTTTGACCGAGAAATCCGCTTTTAACTTTCTGCTTGGATTTAATTTGAATCACTCTTTTTAGCACTAACGAAAGAACAGTTGCTAAAAATACCTTGGGAGAAAGGTTTTTGGACATCCTAAGTAATGAGTCAACCATTGCCGGCGGTAAATCAGAAGGCGGCTCGTGGAGTTTATCCGCCAGATTAACCTGAGGCAAAGCTTCATCCCTGCCATACTTAAACCAATCTTTCAAATACCTAATTGCTCCTTTGCAAAACAAGCCAAAACCAACTAAGGGTAAAAGGCCAAAAACAATCGTCAGTACTCTTGCACCAAACTTTTTCCGCTCGGTTTGAGCAGCAAAACTTTTTTCTTCAGCTAGAATATCATTAAGAGTTTGCTTGCCTGATGCCGGCTGAAAATCGATTAATAAATCGGGGTCAAAAAGAAATCTGATTTCCAAAAACTGTTTGCTGGGTAAATTATCTGCCTTAAATAAGCATTTATCATTAGTTGGGATCTCTACCTTGCCTGTTAAAGGACCGTGGCCAAAGCAGTAAATTAAATTATCATTTACTTCTCCGGGTAAAATTATGCTGCCGCTGACTTTACTTACACCTTTGTCCCAACCGTCATTAATAAGCTGCCAATAAAACTCACCTATGTCTTGGTGTAGATTGATCCCGTTTAAAACCCTGTAAGATATATTGAAGGTTTTTTGCTGGTTTTGGGCTTGGTAAAACCATTTGGCGGAAAGTAAATCACCAACGGTATTGATCTCCAGAGTGCCAGGCTGCTGGGTGCTGGATTGCTGGTAAACCTCATTTTCATCGCTAATCTTAAAATCTGTTATTTCGTATCTCTGCCCTGATGTTTGATTAACTAACGGAATCCGATAATCTGCCCAAGAAAAAGAGCCGTCAAAATCATAAGTCCGCTCCTCTTCTACCTTAAAAGAGCCGTCTTTAAGAATTTGCACTTCAAATTTTACTTCTGGAAAAGAATAGTCTTTGGCGTAAACTGGTAAAGGAGTAAAGATTAAGGAGTAAAGAGTAAAAAGGAAAAAAAATAAAAGACTAATTAAAGCTCTTTTAGACATTATCTAAAGTTTACCACATTTAAGCTTGTCTAACTAGAAAAAAATCAGCAAGAAAAGGAGGGCTATAAATTTATTTAGGAATAAATTAAGACTAAACCCAAGCGCTAGTGACTTCCAACAAATCTCTACCCTCTTCCCTAGCTACTTCCATAAAGGCTGCTGCATTAGGATCTGTATATCCCAATGCTTTTAAAGCAGCAAGTAGGCCTTCCTCTGTAATAGATCCACTTTTATCTCTTACTAACCTAACAAAATCGTTATCAGAGAATGGTGTCGGCCGTGGCACTAATCTTAGTCCACCTCTTCCAATAATTGTTTTTTCCCGCATTTAGGAGTGTATTATATCATATTTATTGAGGATTTCTGATGTCTGAGTAGGTCAAGTTTTGAAGAAAAAAATTTAAAAAATAATTATAAAGTCACTGTTATATCGGGGTAATAACCAAAATCATCTCCTACTAATGCATCTTCTACATATTCTTTTGCATTCGGATCTTTCCTCCCCAATACCTTTACTGCAGTTTCCAATCGTCTACCGGTGACATCACCATATCGAGCGGCAACAACTAGTCCATCACATTTGTCCAGGAGTTTTAATACCCAGTATATCAAGACCTGATTTAAGGATTTGCGCAGTAGCCATGGTTAAGTTTAAACGGAACTGCTCTTGGCTTTTGTCTTTTGAGCCTTTGTCCTGAATTATCCGGTGGCGGTTGTAAAATACATTGTATTTCTGAGCCAAGTCATAAAGGAAATTACAAACAAAATTAGGACTGTACGTTTCTCCTGCTTGTTTGACAACTTCCGGAAATTTATACAAGGTCCTAAGTATTACCAGCTCTTCCTGGTTTAATGTATGTAAAGGTTTACCCGCCGTAGCCTTGGCGAAGGCGGGCCCGTCCTCATTTACATTACTTTTGTGCAGGACTGACTGGCAGCGGCAATACGTATACTGCAGATACGGTCCGGAATTGCCTTCCAAAGAAATTGACTCTTTGAAATCAAAAGCCACTTCAGTTGACGGGCTGACTTTCAAAAAAGAATATTTAACTGCTCCTACAGCAATCATCTCCGCGGTTTGATCACTCACTTCAGGAAAGGTTTTTTTAATTCTTTTTTTTGCTTCATCCAAAAGCCACTCGCCTTTAATAATATTGCCTTGCCGAGAGCTCATCTTCCCTTTTTTCAGTCTCACCCAGCCATAAGCCAAATGATACTCTTTACCTCTGGTATGAGGGAAAACTTGGGCCAAAGCTTCAAAGACAACTTGGAAATAGCCTGATTGTTCCGGGCCAACATTGTGAATAATAAGGTCGGGGTGGTATTCACTAAACTGAAGCCGGCCCAATTCCATGTCTTTAGCTTCATAAGTAGGATTACCCTCACCAGTGATGAAGACCCGGTCATGAAACCCATATTTGGAACCAGGGAAAATAATAGCTCCCTTACTTTTAACAAAAATCCCTTTTTTTAAATCTTGCAAAACAATTTTTTTACCTGGCTCAGCCACTTCCCGCTCAAAATAATAACGGTCAAAGTGGGTATAAACTCTTTTATAAATTCTTTCAAAATAAGCAAGACTCCATTGTCTGGTTTGTTTCCACAAGCTGTTTATTTTTGAGTCTGATTGGTCATAAATATTTTTATTAATCTTTAAAATTTCTTGCTTTGCTTTTGGATCGGTTTCATAAGCTTTGTTGCCTTTAACATAAGCCTTTGCTAAAAATTCAACCTTCTCATCTAAACTATGTAAAGGCCCTGCCTTGACATCAGCGGATTTAACAGGCGGAAATGTCAAGGCCGGGCCTTGACATATAGCCCACAAACATTTGGCAATGTGGAGACCAACGTCACCCTGATAATTAGTCCGAAACACTTTGGCGCCCAAAGCTTCAAGAATTCTGACTATCGCCTCACCATTGGTAATATTTCTTAGGTGACCAATATGAAATTGCTTATGCGTATTGGGATGAGCATATTCAACCATAATCCTTTTTCCCTTCAGCAAGCCTAATTGACCGTATTGACTCCCTTGTTTAATGGTTTCTCTCAGTTCTTTAATAAGCCAGTCTTTTTTAA
>DATKWX010000093.1:0-7974 GCA_035529355.1 Bathyarchaeia archaeon | reverse complement strand
CCAGCTTAACAATACACCAAGGAAGTGTTTAGATTACTTAACGCCCAATGAAGCCATAGAACAAGAAGTCAACAAATACAAGTTTAGAAAATATCAACAAGGAAAAGAATTAAGTGGTGCACTTCGAGGTAGAATGTAGGGCAGAAGTTATTGACAAAACAGCAATCCTATAGTAAGATTCTTAACACTTGTGATATAAAGCCCCAAAAAAAGGGCTTTTTTTAGTCCCAAAAAACAAAGAAGGAGGTGATTTAGATGTTAGGAGAAAAAATAAGAAGTTTTCCATTCCCTTTAGAACCATTTACTGGTAAAAGAGGAGGAAGGGTGTTGCCGGAAACTTGGTGGCGGTACGAGCAAGAAAGAATGAACGGCCTTCGGAAACTCCCGCAATTTGCTCAAATGTTAGAAGCAATAAGGTGGGATTTTCAGACAATGAGAGATATTGATGAGCTCAATAGAATTTTGGCAAGATGCGGTTGCCCAAACTTAATTAAGCCTTTTACAGAGCAAGATATAAAGGGATTAGAGTACGTCATACTTTTTCCATTAAGAGGTGAAGCAATTCCTAGCCCAACAGCAGCAAGCTTAATAGATTTTACCGCAGCGGTAATACCAGATAGAGCCATTCATTTAGGAATGCAACCCTGTTCAATTTCGGTGGGGCCTTTTAGGCAAGGTGAAACCACATTTGATGACGTTTTAGTAGCCACACCAGACCATATTCAAATGTATTGGGTTGGATTTCACGGATGGGGACCATTGTGTTTTCAAAATTAAAAATATTGGTTTACCTTTTTGATGCGCCAGCGCCATGCGTCAATGCTTATTATTTGGGTACTTGACAAGAAGGCAATACACATTAGATAATAAAATATGGTTGGAATAAAGAGCCCAACTTTTTTTATTCAGGAGGGTTTTTTTTAAAACAAACGGTCTTTTACGGCCGTTTTTTTGTTTATATAGAATGGTTTTAAGAGAATTAGATCGACCAAAAGAATCTTTATTACCGTCGACCATTGTTTATGCTGGGGCCAGTCCTAAAAGGACAGCTTTATTGGAAATGTTATTAGAAGACCAAGGAACTACATTATTAACTTGTCCTTTTCCTTTTGAGCCTAACGATCAAGATGCAGGAGTGGTTGCTCAGTATAAAAGAGTAGTAGCTTTAAGTGAGCTTGGTTTACCTCCTGATAAAAGCTTAGTCATTGCTGCCGATACTCAAACGTCTGTAGTTTTAGAGGACGGACGTTTACTGCCAAGAAATAAACCAAGAAACCCCGAAGAAATATTGGCAAACTTTAGAGCGATGGAGACTGGTGCTTATGAGGTAAATGCGGCCACTGTTTTTTTTAATGATGGCCAATGCATAGAAGATTCCTTACGTTGCAGAGTTGGTCTTCGCGGAGATGTTTTAGCAGCGCTTCAGACGCGAGTAGGGCTTGCTGAATATTGTCGGTTAGCCCAACAATTTTACTCAGAACCACCCTATTCTACCAGCGGCTTCCCTCCTATGGGATTAAAAGATATGTCTGGAGGAATTTCTTTACCAGTATTGAGGAGGATGGATGGAATTGAGTCCATTAATGGGTCTAATTTACTTGAATTACCAAGTGACGAATTGCACGATGTTTTGAAAGAAGCACTATTTACGGTGGCGGTTGGTCTTTCTCCTAGATTATTAGAAAGAATTAATCCAAAAGCTAGACAAATAATATATAATTGGTCTTGGTTAACGCAAACGACCGACAAGCTTGTTTAAGGTACTAATGCTTAAAACAAAGTCTTTACAACAAGAAAAAACTAAACTAGACGGATTAAGGATTTGTATAATGAGAAGAATAAGGCCGGAGTATGACTTTGATTGTTGGTTCCCAAGAGTGTCTCCACCTGAGATATTACTAAAAAAATATATTATTAGGAAAGAGATTAAATGGCCGGAATTTAAACTTAAATTTTTGCGTTTTTTAGAAAGACACTGCAAATATACTAAGGCCTTAGTTAGGTTTGCTGAAGAGAGAAATATTACCCTTCTTTGTTGGGAAAAAAGTCCAAAGAAATGTCACCGTAAATTAGTGGCAGAAGCATGTAGAAAGATTAACCCTAAATTAAAGGTAGTTATTAAATGAAATTAGAATTTTTATATCTTTCTTGGGAAAAATTACATCAGCTTTCCTTTGATTTGCTTAAAGAAATTAACAAAAAGGGGATAAAGTTTGACCGGATTGTTTGTATTTCCCGCGGCGGTTTGGTCGTCAGCCGGATTTTTTCTGATTTCCTAAAATTGCCGATTTCCAATTTTACCATTGTTTCTTATGTCAGCGTCGGCAAAACAGGCATACCTAAGATAGTTGAACCCTTAGGAGTTAAGATAAAAAATGAAAGGATTTTGTTGGTAGATGAAATCGTTGATCACGGTACCACCTTGGAAAAAGCCCTAAGTTATCTTAAAAGATTCAGGCCGCAAAAAATTCATAGTTTAGGCTTGGTAATTAAACCTTGGACCAAGTTGAAACCTGATTTTTGGCAGCTTGAGACAGAGAAATGGGTGATTTTTCCCTATGAAGTAAGGGAAACAATTGACGATTTAAGAAAGATTTGGGGAAAAGAGAACGTGAGTAAAGAAGAAATCAGCGAAAGATTAGGGAAAATAGGTTTAACGAAAAAGCAGGTGGATTATTTTTTGAAAATAAGTTAGGCTTACTGTAAAATCTAAACTAAATTAAGGAGGAACATGATTTATCCAAGAACTAAGCTTGATATAGAAATAGAAGGACAAAAGAAACGCGGTATTCTTTTGGTGGTTTCCGGGCCATCTTCGGGCGTAGGTAAAGATTCGGTGGTTAATGGTTTTATGCAGAAATACAAATTAGGTAAGATTGTTACTTTTACCAGCCGAAGTAAAAGACCGGGGGAGAGAAACGGTTATGATTATCATTTCATTGCCGCCTCAGAGTTTGAGGGTAGGATAAAAAAAGGCTTTTTTTTAGAGTGGGAAAAATATTTAGAAAATTTCTACGGCACGCCCAAACATAAAGTAAAAAAAGCTTTAAGGAGCGGTCAAGATGTTTTCCTAAGAGTAGATGTAAGAGGAGCCAAATCAGTTAAAAAAGCGATTCCCGAAGCAGTCCTGATTTATATTGCTGCCCCTTCTTTTGCGATTATGGCAAAAAGATTGAAAAACAGAAAAGGAACAACTGAGGAAGAATTGGAAAAAAAGCTTCAAGTAGCTACTTGGGAAGTAGAGCAATTTGAGGGCTTTGACTATTTGGTGGTTAACGAAGAAGGGGAATTGGACCAAACAATTAACATGGTGAAAGGAATTTTAGAAGCGGAAAGAAGAAAAGTAGGGAATAATAGGCATTAGTAAATTTAGGAATTGGCTTCAAAAATTACTATAATTCAATAACGATCGCGAGTTGATTATAGTAATTTTAATAGATAGGAATGGATAAAAATAAGATTAGAATTATTAAGGAAATTGAAAAGATTGTTAAACGAGAACTGGTTGATGAATCCTCTGGTCATGATTGCTGGCATTGTCAGAGAGTCGTAGATTTAGCTTTAAAAATCGGGGAAAAGGAAAAAGCTGATTTATGGGTGTTAAAACTGGCTGGTTGGTTGCATGATTTGGGTGTAGTTCAAGGCAGGAAAAACCACGAGCTTAGAAGCGCTAAGCAAGCAGAAAAAATTCTTAGCCAATTTAGAATTCCCAAAGAAACCAGAGATAAAGTTATAAGTTGTATTAAAAACCATCGTTACAGTACGGGCAAAACAGAAACTTTGGAAGATAAAGTTTTGCGTGATGCAGATAAAATTGATGTTCTGGGTGCAATTGGTATTGGTAGAATTTTTGCCTGCGCCGGCAGGTTTAAAAAGGTTCATTTTTTTAACGGCCGATTGGATCCTGACCCTCAACGTTATAAAAAAACCGGTTGGTCACCGCATGTCATTGATCATTTTTATGAGAAAATATTTTTACTGCCGGATCTTTTAGAAACGGAAATGGGCAAAAAAATCGGTAAGCGAAGGATTAAGTTTACTAAACAGTTTGTGCAAAGATTTTTGAGCGAGTGGCAAGGGAAACAATAAATGTTTGCCTAAAAAGCAGTATTCTAGCTTGAATTACGAAATACTTCATCTGTTTTGTCATCCTGGAGTGATCCTGAGCTCTTCGAGTCTGAGCCTGCCGTTCGAGGCTCTGAGGAGTCCTCAGGCTTTCGAAGAGAGGGCTCGTCCCTCAGAGTCGAACGACTTGTCGAAGGAGAACGATAGGATCTCAAATTAAGATTCTATCGCTGCGTTTACCCTGAGTTCATCTCAAGGATTCAGAATGACAATTACCCTGATTAATTTCGTAATGCGGGTTATCCGAAGTTAGATTTGAGCTGAAAATTCGTGGTAGAATAGTTTAAACATGGTTAAGGTTTTTAAAGAGTTTGCTTGTTTAGCTCCGGAAACTGTTTTAAGTAAATTGCAAACTCGTTTGGAAGGATTATCAGCTGAGGAAGCGGAGAGAAGACTTATTGTTTATGGCAAAAATGAATTTGGTCGCAAAAAAGGCAGAGTTTTAAAAATTTTCTTCCGTCAAATCAACAACGCCTTTTTCTATTTACTTTTAGCTGCTTGTTTCATTGCTTTACTTTTAAGAGATGTTAACCAGCTTGTTACCATTGGTTTGATTGTTGTCATAAGCTCTGTTTTGGGGTTTATCCAAGAATACCGCTCCGAAAAAACCATGGAAAAACTAAGATCTTTTATTTCCAGCAAGTGTTTGGTGAAAAGAGGAGGTAAAGCAGAAGAAGTGGACAAAAAAAATCTTGTTCCCGGAGAAATAGTTGTTTTGGAAAAAGGCGATATCGTGCCCGCGGATATAAGAATTTTACATCAGGAGAACTTAAGTGTTGATGAATCTATTCTGACCGGAGAATCAAAAACTCTGGAGAAAAACACCAAAGCATTATCATCGGAGCCAAAGACTATATTTGAAGCAGAAAATATTCTCTTTAGCGGCAGCAAAATTATTTCCGGCATGGCTGAGGGAGTGGTAATTGCTACTGCCAAAAAAATGGAGTTGGGTAAGATGGCTGCCTTGGTAAAAGAAAAAAAAGGCAAAAGTAATTTTGAGAAAAATATTGACAAGATTAGCAAATTTATTCTTTGGTTAGCCGTAATTTCTTTACTGCTCATTTTTGTTATCAACCTGATTTTAAAAGGAACAGGGGTTGATATTCCTCATTTTTTACTCTTTGTCATGGCTCTAAGTGTCGGTTTAGTTCCTGAAGGTTTACCCTTGGTTTGTCTGATTACCATGTCTTCCGGTGCCTTACAGCTGGCAAAAAAAAGGGTAGTGGTGAAAAGATTATCCAGTATTGAGGATTTAGGTAATATTGAAGTCCTTTGCCTTGATAAAACAGGAACTCTGACTGAAAATAGGATGGTTTTGGATAGAGTGGTTTCCAAAAACGAAAAAGGCTTTTGGGAATATTTTTTGGCCGCTTGCCTGCCGATTAAAGAAAAATACAAGGAATTAAAAAGCAGTTTTGACAGGCTTTTATTTGAGGAGGCAACAAAAAACAGCAAGCCGAAAATTAAAAGTGAGTTAATCAGGGAAGAACCTTTTAATGCCAACAAAAGAGAGGATAGAACCGTTATTAAATTTAACAAAGAAAACTTTCTTATTGTTAAAGGTGCGGCTGAGCTTTTATTAAAAGAATCAAGTTTTTATTTAGAAAAAGACAGTTTTGTGGAAATGAAAGGATCGGTGAAAAAGTTTTATGAAAAAGCACTTAAAAAGGCCGGGGAAGAAGGAAAAAGAGTTTACGGGATGGCCGTCAAGAAGATACAGGGAGCTGGGGTTACAAATGAAAAAGACCTCTGTTTTTTAGGTTTTGTTGTCCTTAAAGATCCTTTGAAAGCCACAGCCATTGAGGCAGTAGAGAAAGCGAAGGAGGCGGGGATAGAAATAAAAATTTTAACCGGAGACAGTCTTGAGGTGGCCTTTTTTGTAGCCCAAAAAATTGGTTTAGCGGAAAAGGAAAAAGAAGTGGTTTTAGGCAGCAACCTGGAAGGATTAAATGGTCGGGAGTTTGAAAATTTGGTGGCCAAAACTACCGTCTTTGCCCGGGTGACGCCTGAGGAAAAGTACAGAATTGTTAAAGCTTTAAAAAAAGATAAAATCGTTGGTTTTATGGGAGACGGCGTTAATGATGTTCCTGCACTTAAATTGGCTGATGTTGCTTTGGTGGTTGATACGGCCGCCGATATAGCTAAAGAAGCAGCAGATATTATTTTACTTAAAAAGGATTTAAGGACTTTAGTTAATGGGGTGAAGTTTGGCCGGGGAATTTTTAACAACATTTTAAAATATATTAAAGTGACTTTATCTTCCAACTTTGGCAACTGTTATTCTTTGGCATTAATTTCTTTATTTATTCCTTTTTTACCCATGTTGCCCAATCAGATATTACTGGTTAATTTACTTTCTGATTTACCCTTAAGCGCGGTTTCATTAGACTCGAATGATAAAGACGAACTTATAAGGCCGGCCCATCTTAATTTAAGAGAAATAGGTAACTTGATTTTGTTTTTGGGAACGGTCAGCTCTTTTTTTGACTTTTTGTTTTTTGCCTTGTTTAGAAAATTAGCCGAAGGTTTGCTCCAAAGTTTATGGTTTGAAATGAGTGTTTTAACTGAAATTTTATTTGTTTTTTCCTTAAGAACAAAAAAATGGTTTTGGAGGGGAGAAAGGCCTTCAAAGTGGTTGGTTTTCATCAGCGGTGGAGTAATTATTTTAACTTTGATTATTCCTTTTAGTTTTCTGGCCAAGGAATTTTTATTTATCCGGCCGCAAGCAGGATTAATGGTGGCCATTTTGTCTTTGGTTTGTCTTTATTTTATTACCACCGAATTAATCAAAGTTTGGTATTACAAAAAACTGAAAAACAAAATATAAAAATATAAATGAGAATTTTGCAAGCAATAATCGAACATAGACAGGAACATAAACACTTATACAATATAGGTTCATTTTTTGTCCTTCTAACTTTGGCTGATGGGATTGCTTCTTTTGCTCTTCCGGTTTACATGGAGCAAGTTTTGAAAAATTTAAGCTTGGTAGGCATTCTTTTCAGCACTTCTTCTATTTTTGGGTTGTTGGCTTCTTTTTTGTTTGGTTGCGAACAAAAGGGGAGAACTTTTAAGTCATATTTTCTTTTAGCCTTTGTTTTGTCCTTAGCAAACTTTTTTTTGGCCATCAGAGCGACGTCTTGGTTAAGCCTTCTTTTAGTAATGGCTCTTTGGGGAATCTATTACGAGGCAATCAATTTTGGCTTGGTTGAATTTTTAAACCGCTTTTCCAGAAAATGGGAACATGCCTATTCTTCAGGTTTGGTGCAAATGTTTAGTGCTTTAGGCTATCTTTTAGGACCGATAGTAGCAAGTTTGTTAATTTTGCGTAACAAAGAGGCGATGAAGGCAGCTATCTTTTTTATGTCCTTAGCAGGATTAGTGTTTTTCTGGTGGTTTGGCCGAAAAAAAATTAATCCAAAACCACCCAAACGAAGATATCGGCTAAGAAATGAATTTAAAGTTTGGATAAGAGTTGGAAGAAAAAGTTTTTGGGTTCTTCTGTGTTCTTTATTACTGACTCTTTTCTGGGAAAGCTTAATTTGGAGCATGGGGCCGATTTTTTTGGTGCAGGTCTTAAAGGAAAAATCCGCCTACGTTATGGTTTGTTTTGGTTTGCCCAAAGTTTTATTACAGGCTTATGCCGGTCGCTGGGCAGATAAAAAAGGCAAAAAACAATTTTTGATTTTGGGGCTAATAATTGCCGGATTTTTCCTAAGCTTTTTTGGTTTTGGTAATCACTGGTTTCTTAAAGCTCTGGCAGCCATGGGTTCAGCTGTCGGCGCTTCTTTGGCTTGGCCGGCCGCAGACGGACTTTTAATTGACGTGGTCTACGGCCGTAAGGATGAA
>DATKWX010000092.1:0-3389 GCA_035529355.1 Bathyarchaeia archaeon | reverse complement strand
GCGTATGAAAACTTTTACAATTTAGAAACTGCGGATTATTAATCCGCAGAGTTTTCATAAGAGTTGATAAAACCGTGGGGATGGTAAAAAAAAGAGTAAAAGGTCTTCAATCTATTAGTCAAATCCTTGCCGGCTATAATTTGGGGGATAAGGGCAAATACATTACTCGTGAGTTCCAGGATTACGGATACCGATTGGCCGAAGAGCTTGGGGATGAAAGGCATAAAAGTTTATATATAAAATTGGCCAAAGAAGTAGACCGAAAATTTTTGGAACAGGCAAAAATTTTTGTTAAAGATGCCAGTAACGTAAAAAGCAAAGGAAGGCTTTTTATGTGGAAACTAAAAGAATTACGGAAAAAAGTAACTAGTATCTAGTAGCTGGTCGGGAGACGCTGAAATAATGAAAATAAAAGTGATTATTTCCGGAAAAGTTCAAGGTGTATTTTTTCGAGCCTATACTGAGAAAAAGGCGAATGAGTTGGGTTTGAGGGGATGGGTGAAGAATCTGCCCGGTGGTCAAGTAGAGGCGGTGTTTGATGGGGTTCAGGCTAAGATTGAAGAGATGATAGAGTGGTGTTGGCAAGGTTCTGCAGGAAGCAAAGTGACTTCGGTAAAAACAGTAAAAACAGAGGAGTCCTTGCTTGAAAATCAGAGTGAGGGTTTTGAGATAAAGTTTTAAGAAGCGAAACTTCATTGAGTTTCCAGTTTTAAGTTGCTATACTTGATTTAATCATGAGATTGAGGGCTAAGCATCTGATATTTTTAGCTTATTTTTTGGCTATTTTTGCTTTACGGAAAATAGGTGTATTCAGTTTCTCCTGGGCCTTTTTAAGATTTTCTTTAAGGGATTCAATTTCTTGGTTTTCAGGAGTATTTCTGGGTGGTTATTTTATCAAATTGGAACAGTTTGCTTACGTTTACTATATTCATCCCGACGAGATTTTATCTTTAGATATAAAAAGACTGATCCAAGAGAAAAGAAAAAAAGAGGTCTTTTGGTTTTTAAGAGAGCGGGTATCTGAACAACGATTGGCCTTCAGAAGCTCTTTATTCCAGTTGGTATGGTTGGTTTTGGCCTTTTTTACCTTGACTTCGACTACGAGTGTTTTTGGTAAAGCCTTGGTTATGGCTATTGGCCTTCATTTACTTTTGGACGAGTGGGAAGATTTACTTAAGGGAAAAAGCCTTTATTGGCTTTTTTGGCAGATAAAAAGAGAAGTGACGGGGGAAGAACAGAAAAGGTTTGTTTGGTTAATGACAGGAGTTTTTGGGATACTGAGTCTTCTTCTGCTCTAAGAAAATTTAAAAATCCAAATATCTGTCTTCTCGTTAAGACGGATTTAAATCATAAACAAATTGCAAACTTAAGATTTATGAATTACTATGGTTTTTTTATTGCCTTGGGAATTTTAGCTGGTTTATGGGTAGCGGAAAAAATAATTAAGAAATTTCCGATTTCCGATTGCCGTTTGCCGATTGCCGCAATTCTAGCTTGGATTTTAATTCCCGGAATAATTGGCGCCAGGTTTTATCATGTAATTGATTACTGGAAATATTATCGGGAAAATTTAAGGGAGATTTTTTTTATTTGGCATGGAGGTTTGGGAATATTCGGAGGGATATTTGGGGGATTGTTGGGATTGTATTGGTATTGTTTTACTACTGAAGTTCATTGGACTTGGCAACAAGTAGGGACGCGGTTTTTAAAGAGAATCAATTTCAACAAAATCAACGAAAAATTTCTGGAATTGTTGGATTTAGGAGTAGTAGGGTTGGTAATAGGTCAGGCGATTGGCAGATGGGGGAATTTTTTTAACCAAGAGCTTTACGGTTGGCCAACTAATTTGCCTTGGGGAATATATATAAGACCGGAAAACCGTTTACCAGATTTAAGCGGTTTTGAAAGGTTTCACCCTTTGTTTTTATATGAAAGCCTAGGGTGTTTTTTGATTTTTTGCCTGTTAATTCACGTTTTAAAATCATCAGGTTACCAGATTATCAGCAAAAATCCGGGTGCGGTTTCTTTTCTTTATTTTTTCTTATATTCCTTGCTTCGTTTCTGGCTTGAGTTTTTGCGGCCTGAAGGCTGGATGGTTAACTTGCCAATGTTTGCAAAAAAAGTTAGAATGACGCAAGTAGTTACTCTAAGCCTGATGGTGATTTTGTCAGTTGCATTTGTAAATAAATTTGTTAAAATCAAAAGAGTCAAAAGGCAATGATTAAACAGAACAACAGGTGGTATATTCTTTCCCTAGGTGGGTCGTTGATCGTCCCTAACGGCGGCATCGACACCAAGTTCCTCAAGGAATTTGAACAATTCATTAGGAAAAAAGTGGCACAAGGTTGCCGCTTTTTTATTGTTACCGGCGGCGGTTCTACCAGTAGGCATTATCAGCAAGCAGCTACTACGATTGCCGGCAAAAAAATTACTGATATTGATTTAGATTGGTTGGGGGTTCATTCTACCAGACTTAATGGTCATTTAATCAGGACCATTTTTAGAGATATTGCTTATGAATGGTTGATTAAAAATTATGACCTGATTGATAAAAAGGCCTTAGATTTTAAAGTAGTGGTTGGTGTGGGTTGGAAACCAGGCTGGTCAAGCGATTATGACTCGGCTTTACTGGCCCAAGATTATAATGTCGGCGTAGTAATCAATTTAACCAGCGTTGATATGGTTTATGACAAAGACCCTAACAAATTTACTGACGCCAAGCCGATTAAAAAATTAAAATGGGAGAAGATGATTAGTATTCTTGACAATAAATGGAAACCGGGACTAAATGCTCCCTTTGATCCGATGGCATCAAGGCTAGCCAAAAAATTGGGTTTAAAGGTATTTGTTTGCAATGGTCGGAACCTTGAAAATTTAGATAATATTATCGAGGGAAGAAAATTTGTCGGAACGGTGATCGAATAGAGTATTAGAGTATTAGAGTATTAGGAAGGCGCCTGAAGGCGCTTTTTTAATAATCAAATAAATAAGTGCAAATGAAGCTTAAAAAAATTAAATCATTTAGGATTATTACGTTTGGTTGTCCCGCCAAAATTTCTTGAGTGTTCACATCTGCCTACTCGGCCGTGTTCACCTCAGGAAAATTTAGGCGGGCGAGTTGGTTTAATAAGCGAGGAGTAAAAATGAGAATTAGACAATTTAAGTCATTTAGGATTATTACGTTTGGCTGTCGCGTTAATCAGGCGGAGAGCCGGATGATGGGAGAGGGGATTGCAAAACAGTTTGGAGGTCAAAATGTTGATATATATAAAAAAGCGGATTTAGTGGTAATTAATACTTGTTGCGTGACGGGAAAAGCGGAAAAAGAGGTAAGAAAGGAGATAAGGCGAGTCAAAAGGGAAAATCCTGAATGTTTTTTAGCGGTTTGC
>DATKWX010000091.1:0-8719 GCA_035529355.1 Bathyarchaeia archaeon | reverse complement strand
AATGCCATGAAGACCGCCGGAAGCTTGGTAGGCCCGATTGTCAAATTTGGCGCCGGCATGAAGCCGAGTCATCGCTACCTCTAAGGCAGAGATACCGGCTTTTTTATGGGTTTCAACGGGAATTCCCCGGCCGTCATCATACACTGTTAACTGATCATTGGCTTTGATAATTACATAAATATTTTTGGCAAAACCGGCAATAGCCTCATCAACGCTGTTGTCAATAATTTCGGTAACCAAATGGTGGAGGCCTTTAGTGTCGGTGGAACCAATATACATTCCCGGCCGTTTTCTGACCGGTTCCAGGCCTTCTAAAATCGTTATTTCTTCAGCGGTGTATTTAGCAGCCGGTTTTAAAGAAGCTTTTTGTTTCACTTTACCATACTAGCAAAAAAACCTGTTCATGACAAGAGGAAAGAAGCACATTTAAATTACAAGCTTGCCTAGTACAAAGCTTTATTAATCAAGCCGAGTATCACTATCCCGAGGTTCCTTGAGAGGTTAACTTCGGAGATTGAAAGGGATTGAACAGATGTTGATATTTTTTCATGCTCCACTTGATATCTAATCAAGTGGAGCACTTCAAACTTGAACTGCGGCTTA
Source organism: Bathyarchaeia archaeon (assembly GCA_035529355.1). Classification (GTDB taxonomy): domain Bacteria; phylum Patescibacteriota; class Microgenomatia; order UBA1400; family UBA1400; genus DATKWX01. Next base: position 8,116 of record DATKWX010000091.1, on the reverse strand, counting down.
CACATAAAAATTGCAAAAAATCTAAATTATGCTATAATTTAGCCAGTTAAATTACTGAAGGAAAGGTGATTTTTGGCCGAAGAAAAATGTCTTCAAAAAGAGAGATGTCAGATTTGTATGTAGATTTCCTGGCAGGTGCCACCAAAGAGCAAATGGACGCACAAATAAGAAAGTTGCTAGAATCAGATAATCCGAAATTTCGCCTTTTGGAGGTACAACCTTTAAGGTACTTTTCTCCTTGAACCTTGGAATATTACTCCCAAGTCAAGTGCTTGATTTTTTCAAGTTCTCTTTGATAGTCAACAAGGTTCTAGACCGACCCGCTTACTCTACCCTACTGTGTTTTGGTGCGGGGTTGAGGTTGATAACTAGGTTATCTAAGGCCAGCTTAACATTAACATTACTCTGAAGAAGGTTCAGCGTTTTTTGGCAGCGGTTGATGATAATCACTGATTTTAAAACCTTTCCCCTTTTTACTAAATGCTTATTCAAAGTAATAATCATTTCCTTTAAAAATTTTTCTGCTGCTTCCCTATTTTTAGTATATTGTTCAATAAGCTTTAGACGTTGGCCAGGTCCGGCTTTGATGATTTTAAGATATAAAGAATAGTATTCGGCCGACAATTTGTTTTCTAACACGAGTTCTGGTTCGTACGGAAGCTCAACCAGCTGACAACGGGAAATTATCGTAGGAAGAAGCAGATTTTTATTCGGGCAGCATAAAATAATGACTGACAATGCCGGAGGTTCCTCCAGAGTTTTTAAAAATGAGTTTTGAGCAGGAATGGTTAGTTTTTCTGCCTCTGGAATAAGGGCGGTTTTGAAATCCTTCTGAAATGGTTTTTGCGACAGAAACTTTTGTAACTGGCGGATTTGGTTGATACCGACAGAGAGTAAAGCCTTTAAGTAAAGCACATCTGGTCCTTCGTCAATATTTCCGACCAACTTTTTGGCTTTATTAAGTCTTTGGGTTAAATTACCGCCGGTGATGAGGTAAGAATTCATCATAAAATAACTAAGTGATCGTTTTTTATTTTTCTAACTTCCTACTTTCTTGACATTATACAATAATTGAACAATAATGAAATTTAAAGGTATTTAGAGGGTCTGGAACAGACTCGTTGTGTTATTTTTAAATTTTAATTTTGTTATGGTACCTGCCCAAATTACGAACAAAACAATTATCGATGTTCTTTTAACTAAAAATGTTATTGGTCAGGAGTTATTCGACCGGATTAAGCTTGAGAATGTTAATACGGGCAAATCATTAGAACAGATTATTGTCGATCATAACTTTGCCTCGGATGAGGAACTAACCAAGGCAAAAGCTGAAGTCTATCAAATCCCCTATTTAGATCTGGCTGAAATCAGTATTTCTCCTGAAGCGCTTAGTCTTGTCCCTCAAATTGTGGCTGAGCGTTATGTTTGTTTTCCTTACACCTTTGATAAAGAGAAAAAACAACTGGTCTTGGCGATGAAAGACCCCTTAGACCTTAAAGCAATTGAGTTTTTAGAGCAGAAAAGCGAGAAAATAATTATTCCGGCTTTTGCCACAGAGGAAAGGATTAAAGAAGCGATCAATCAATACTATACTCAAAGCCTTACCACTCAAGTTACGGCTGCCCTGAAGGAAAGTAGTAAGGAAGATCGAGGTGGCGTTAGAGTGGTCGACGCCGGTAAATTAGACAAAATTATCAGAGAGGCGCCCATTGCTAAAATCGTATCTACCTTACTTGAATTTGCCATTAAAGCTAAGGCGAGCGACATTCATATCGAGCCTCAGCAAGACAAAACAAGAATTCGCTACCGGATTGACGGTATTTTGCATGAAAAGCTGGTTTTACCCAGGACAGTTCATGATGCCGTTATCTCCAGAATTAAGATTTTGTCCAAAATGAAGATTGATGAAAAAAGAATCCCTCAGGACGGCCGTTTTAGCTTTCGTTCAGGATTAGAAGAAGTTGACTTAAGAGTTTCTTCTTTACCGTCGGTTAACGGCGAAAAAATAGTCATGAGGCTTTTAAAGAAAACAGGGGGCGTTCCTACTTTAACAGATTTGGGTCTGCGTGGACTGGCCTTAAAAAATATTAACGGATCCATATTCCTAGCTAACGGGATTATTTTGGTTACTGGTCCAACTGGTTCAGGGAAAACCACGACTTTATATGCAGTTTTATCCAAAATTAACACTACTCGGGTAAACATTATTACCTTGGAAGATCCGGTTGAGTATGAGATTCCTGGTATTAATCAGGTCCAGATCAATCCCACTGCCGGTTTAACTTTTGCCTCGGGTTTACGATCCTTTTTAAGGCAAGACCCAAATATTATCATGGTGGGCGAGATTCGGGATCAAGAGACAGCTGGTTTAGCAATCCAGGCGGCTCTGACAGGTCATTTGGTTTTTTCTACTCTCCACACCAATAGTGCTTCCGGTGCTTTGCCTCGACTATTGGACATGAAAGCGGAACCTTATCTTTTAGCCTCTTCGATGATTTGTGTCGTTGCTCAAAGAGTAGTGAGGAAGATTTGTACTAATTGTAGAGAAGAGTATCAGCCGCCAGTGGAAGTAATTGAGGACATAAAAAGAATTCTGGGTCCTCTTTTCCAGCAGCCGTCAGGTCCCTTTAAACTTTACCGGGGAAAGAAGTGTCCTGAGTGCAATGACACCGGTTATTCAGGAAGAGTGGGTATCTTTGAGGTTTTGACGGTTAACGAGAGAATCGGTCGATTAATTTTAGAAAGAGCGCCGGCTTCAAAATTAGAAGCTCAGGCCAAACAAGACGGAATGATGACCATGACTCAGGACGGGTATCTAAAATCTTTAGAAGGAATAACAACAATAGAAGAAGTTTTAAGAGTTTCCCGAGCCTAATTTTAAAATGCCTCAATTAGAACAGCTACTAGCAGTTACTATTCAAAGCAATGCTTCTGATCTTCACCTACTGGTGGGGGCGGCTCCGATATTGAGGGTAGACGGCGATCTTTTACCTATCCCCCAGCAAGCTCTTTTAACCAATGAGGTTGTCAAAGAACTAGTTTTTATGATGCTTACTCCCCAGCAAAAAGAGATTTTGCTTACCAACAAAGAGATAGATTTTTCTTATGAATTTGAAGGAAAAGCCAGGTTCAGGATTAACGCCTATTTTGAAAGAAACAATCTCGCGGTTGCCTTAAGACTTATTCCTATGAGAATTAAACCCCTTGAAGAACTTAATTTGCCGCGGATTTGCCATCGGTTTACCCAACTTAAGGCCGGTTTTATTTTAGTAACCGGACCTACCGGACACGGAAAGTCAAGCACGCTAGCGGCCATTATCGAGGAGATTAATCAGACAAGAAAAGAGCACATTATTACTATTGAGGACCCGATAGAGTATGTTTATCGTAATGCCAAAAGCATTATTTCCCAGCGAGAATTAGGTCATGATACCCTCTCCTGGTCCGTAGCTTTACGCTCAGCTTTAAGAGAAGATCCAGATGTTGTTTTGGTCGGCGAAATGAGAGATTACGAAACGATTGCCGCCGCCTTAACGATTGCGGAAACTGGCCATTTGGTTTTTGCCACTCTTCACACCAACAGTGCGGCGCAGACAATTGATCGGATTGTCGATGTTTTCCCAGAACATCAACAAGCACAAGTAAGAATGCAACTTTCCAATTCTTTAGAATCGGTTTTATCGCAACGTCTAATTCCGGCTATTGAGGGAGGCCGCTTGCCGGCGACCGAAGTTTTGCTGGCAACTCCGGCAGTTAGGTCAACAATTAGAGAGGGTAAAACCCATCTTATTGATAATATTATCCAAACTTCTCAGGAGCTGGGTATGTTATCGTTGGAAAAAAGTCTGGCTGATTGGGTCAGGGCGGGAAAGATCTCCCAAGAGGTAGCTACTTCTTGGTGCTTAAGACCTGAAGAGTTGATGCGCATGTTAGGGGGCAGGTAATAAGCCATGCAAAAGTTTACCTATAAAGCCAAAACCACCGACGGAAAAGCCGTTACCGGAATAGTAGAGGCAAGCAACCAGGACGACGCCATAAAATTGCTTCATGAACGGAGATTGATTATCTTTTCCCTGAGGGAGAAATTAAAAAAAACCTTTTTACCTTTTCTGTTAAAAATAAAAGGTGTGTCTTCAAAAGAAGTCGTTGATTTGACCCGTCAGTTGGCGACCATGATCTCTTCGGGCTTGACCCTGAGTAGATCTTTATCTGTTCTCCAGGAGCAGTCCAAGCCTGGGCTAGGTAAGGTTCTTAATGGTATTTCTCAAAAAATCGAAGGTGGAGCAACTTTTCATGGCGCCTTAAGTGCTTATCCTCAAGTTTTTTCGCAAGTATACATTGCTTTGGTGAAAAGCGGTGAGGCAGCGGGCAAACTAGACCAAATTCTCAATGAGTTAGCCGACTCGTTGGAAAATCAGGATGCCTTTAAACGGAGAATAAAGGGAGCCCTGATTTATCCTATGATTGTTGTTAGCGGAATGATTATTGTTGCTTTTATTATGTTGGTTTTTGTTATTCCCAAGTTGACAGAGATGTATGAAGAGATGGAAGCAAAGCTTCCTTTACCTACCGAGATTTTGATTGGAGTTTCCAGGTTTATGGCTTCTAAATGGTATGTCATATTGCTGTTGGTTGGTGCCGCTATTTTTACGTACTCCCGCTGGCGTCAGACTGCTTGGGGAAGGGAAATTACTGATAGATTGATTTTAAAAGTGCCGATTATCGGTGAGCTGATTACCAAAATAGTTTTAACCCAAATTACCAGAACGTTGTCGATGCTTATTTCTGCCGGCGTACCGATTGTTGAGGCTCTGAATATTGTGGTGGCGATTTCTAACAATGTCATTTTTGAACAGTCATTAAAAATGGCGGCTAAAGGCGTGGAAAAAGGGTTGCCTTTAACTGCCTCTCTTGAAAGATTTGAAGAATATCCTCCGGTGGTGATCCAGATGATTTCGGTGGGAGAACAAACCGGAAAAGTTGGGGAAATTTTAGGCAGGGTAGCCAATTATTTTGAGCAGGAATCAGAGGCAGCGCTTAAGGCCTTGACAACCGCCATCGAGCCACTTATGATGATTGTATTAGGCGTAGGCGTAGGGTTTATTATTATTTCTGTTATCACACCAATTTATAATTTAACCAGTCAATTTTAGACTGTCCAACAAGGGGGGGGTGAAACAAAAGAAGTCAAAGATTAAAGATGAAAAATTTAAAATTTGGTTTTACCTTAATAGAACTTTTAATAGTTATTGCTATTTTAGGTATTTTAGCCATCGGTTTAATGGCGGCTTTGGATCCCTTAGAGCAGCTTAAAAGAGGAAGAGACACGAGCACCAGAAATAGTGTTGAGGAATTTTACAATGCCGCTTTGCGTTATTATTCCATCAAAGAAGAATTCCCCTGGGGAGCAAGTAGCGAAATAGCACTCGCCTTAAGCGCTGCTACCGGTACTTATATCCAATCGCTTATTGATGCGGGAGAATTGAAACCAAGGTTTGCCGATGATGTCAACAAATTGGGCAGAATTTTTTTAACCTCTACCCATGCTGATTTTCTCGGCATGAGAGACGATATTTCTGTTTGTTTTGTGCCGGAATCAAAGGCAACTAGAGCAGACGCAAACACTAAGTTTAATAACCTTGGGATTACAGCAGATAACTGTCCAACCACTGATTTTACTTCAAATACGTGTTACTGGTGCGTTAGGTAATTTAAAGATTAAAGAATAAAGATAAAAGATAGCGTGAAGAATTTAAGGAGAAAAGGAGAAGCAGTTCTTCTTTTCATTTTCTTTTTTATTTTTTATTGCTTCTGGCAGACAAAAAGCATTTACGGCGGAGACAGCGGTGATTTGGTTACTGCTGCTTGGGTTTGGGGTATTCCTCATCCGCCGGGCTACCCTCTTTATTCTTTGATTGCCTCATTTTTGGCCCACTTTCTGCCATTTTTTACTCCTGCTTGGCGCGTAGGTTTGATTTCTAGTTTTTCTTCAGCCGCTGCTCTGGCTCTTTTCTATGGGTTAAGTTTAAGAATCATCAGAGAAAAATGGATTTGTCTGCTTGCTACTTTGACTTTAGCTTTCCTCTACCCTTTTTGGTTATATAATGAAGTACCAGAAGTTTTTGGCTTAAGCAATTTATTTATAATTTTGCTAAGCTTTGTTGTTTTAAACTTATTTTCAAACTTCAATTTTAAAAAACTTAAGACTTTTGCTTTTTTATTTGGTCTTTCCTTAACCCACCATCATACGGTTGTCTTGTTACTTCCCGGAATAGCTTATTTGTTTTATCAAAACAGAGAAAAATTGAAGTTGTCACTCAAAAATTTTACTTTTTTGTTTATTAGCTTCACCGGACCAATTTTACTTTATCTTTACCCTGTTTTGTCATGTCGGAGATCACCCTTAGTTTGTTGGGATAGTCCTGTAAACCTTAAAAATTTATTTCGTTTAATATTTCGTTTAGATTATGGTACTTTCCGCTCGAGTACTAGTCTGGGTGAAGCGCCTCTTTTGAGAATTTACTCTTTACTTTCCGGCTTTAGATTCATGATGCAGGATTTCAGCATTCCGGGGTTGATCTTAGTTGCTTTTGGCCTTTACTGCCTTTTTAAGAATGCAAAAAACAAAAAGCTAAAAGAACTTAAAAATTTGGGAATGTTTTTAACAATTACTTTAGTAGCCTGCCTATTTTTTATTTTTTATGCCAGTTTTATGCTTGTCAATGATTTTATGGTGGCTACTTTTGAACGTTTTTTGATCATACCTTATATTTTCATGTCTCTTTTATTAGGGATAGGAGTTAAGGGTGTTTTTGAAAAAGCCAGCCAAAAAGCTTTGAAGTTTCGGCTGAGCCAGCCGTCGGAATTTCTGTTTTTTAACGGTTTAAAAGTTGTTTTTTTTCTCATTCCCCTTTCGTTTTTTGTTTCCAATTTTAAAAGAATTTCTATTTTAAAAGATGATTTTACCGCGGAAAATATGATAAAAGATTACTTAAGGCCTCTGCCTTCCGGAAGCATTTTAATCATGTCTTCTGATACGACTGTTTTTGATGGTCAGTATGTTCGCTATGTTTTGGGGTATAGAAATGACGTTATCGTTTTAAGTTATCCCCATTTACCCCTTCCTTATTATAAAAAATTAATCGGAGCTAATTTCCCCCAAATTTTTTTGTCAGATAAAGAAAAACATCAAGAAAATCTTAGGGAGTTTGTTGAGAAAAATAAGGAAAAATACCCTATTTTTGTTGATGGTCAGACCTTTGACCCACAAGAAGATTGGCTTCCTTTTGGTTTGGCCAGGCAATACCTGCCTTTAAATCAACAGCCTCAACCGGAGGAAATTTCCAGACAGAATGCGTTGATTTGGGAAAAATATGGTGATCCCCTAAGCAATAGTTTAGGAAAATACAAAAACCTTTTTTTAGCGGATGCTTTAAGAGTTTATCAAAACGCCAGGATATATTTGGGTGAGTTTTTGTTAAACGAAAATTTGTTTGACGAAGCTGCTTTGGTGTTTGAAGAAGCGGAAAAGTGGAAACCAAACAATGAGGAAGTCTATATTGGTCAAGGAATTGCCGCCTTAGGAAAACAAGAGTGCCAGAAAGCTAAAGACCTATTTTTAAAAGCATTAAGTTATGATGAAAAAAATGTCTTAGTTTTAGGCTATTTGCGTAAAGTAGCCCTGGAATGTTTTAAAAATGAAAAAGAGGCTAAGTCTTACGAAGATCAATGTTTGACTATTCAAGAAAAAAAACAGACTTCTTTGCAAGAATTAGGGCAATAAAAAGGATTGAGGCACCGGCGGTAATTGCCACACCAGCAAAAAATTTCCTAGGATAATATTTTAGTTCTATGGTGTGGTTTCCTTGCGGCAAAATCAAGGCTCTTTGGTTTAAGTTAGCTGGAAAAAGAACTATCTTTTTATTGTCAATTTTAGCTTGCCATCCAGGATAGAAACTATCAGCGATTACCAAGATTGAATCTTTTTCTGTTTGCGTTTTTACAACCAATTTCTGATCTTCATCTTGTATAAGTTGGAGTCGCTGGACTTTCGGTTCCTCAAATTCTTGCGGAAGGTCTTTTTCCAAGATAACCGTTTTACTGAAAGAAAAATCCT
>DATKWX010000090.1:0-5859 GCA_035529355.1 Bathyarchaeia archaeon | reverse complement strand
TAAGTGGCCGGAGTGCTCCCAGAGCTTTTCCGAACCGATATGAGGGGTTGAAACCGGTTTATAACCGCGTTTGAAATAAGTATTTAAAGCAAAGTCCATGAGTAAGTGTCTGATCATGGCGCCATTGGGAAGATATAGAGGTAAACCCTGCCCTACTTCATCATCAAAGATAAACAGTTTTAATTTTTTCCCCAATTCACGGTGGTCTCTTTTTTTGGCTTCTTCAAGCTGCCACAAATAATGATCCAGTTCTTTTTGGGTGGGAAAGCAGGTGCCGTAAATCCGGGTCAGCATTTTATTTTTCTCATCACCATGCCAATAGGCACCGGCCACAGATAAAAGATTAAAAGGACCGATTTGGCCGGTGGATTTGAGATGAGGGCCGCAGCAAAGGTCAATAAACTTATCTCCAGTCGTATAAATTACCGCCTTTTCCCCTTTTTTCTTAATTTCCAAAAGCCATTCTTGTTTGTATTCGTTAGCTTTGAATAACTTTCTGGCCTCATCTACGGATAATTCTTGGCGTTTGAAGGGAAGATTCATTTTGACAATCTCGGCCATCTTTTTTTCAATTTTAGGGAAATCAGCTTCCGAGATTTTGTGTTTACCAGGATCAAAGTCAAAATAAAAACCTTCATCAGTGGCCGGTCCCATAGCCATTTTAATACCCGGATAAAGCTTCAGCATGGTTTGAGTCAGCACATGTTCGCACGAATGGCGCATGGCTGTTAAGTTTTTAATTTTTGGTTTTGTACTTCCCATTTTTACATTTCAAATGTCAAAAGTAACACTTGTTTTTCCAAAAACATTCCTGCTTAACCTGAGGAGCAAAGCGACGAATGGGTGCCTTTCTTAAAGGCAATAGAACTTATTTTAGAATTAATTAATGATATTTTAACTCAAAGGTATATATCAAGTCCAGTTGCGATAACTCGTAAAGTCGTAAGCGATATGGTGCGATTCTAGCGTCAGTGCCGGAGGCGTTGGCTTCCATGCTGATCAGAGTTGAGGGATTTAAACCCTCTTGTTTAATACCCTCATCCTTAATATTTCTCTAGTCCGTCAGGGTCTTTGAAAACTGTTATTTATGAAAAAGAGCTAAGCTTAAATACCAGGATCTACTTTTAGCAGCAGAAAACCAAGCCAAGCAAGAAAAATTAAATCCCTGGAGTAAATGATACTTCTTCTTATTACTTCTCGAAACAATATTACAATAAGGTATAATGTTAGTTATAATTAATATATTTAATTTTTATGACAACCTTTTTTCTTATACGTCATGGTCAAAAGCAAGCAATTAAAGAAGATCCCTCTTTGTCAGAAGTAGGTTTAATACAGGTAAAACATACAGCCGCTTTTCTTCAAAAAATACGTATTCATAAGGTTTTTTCAAGCCCGCTGAAAAGATGTTTAGAAACAGCCGCCATTATAGCTCAAAGCCAGGGCTTAGAAGTACTTATTAATAAGAACCTTAGAGAAAGGTTTAATTGGGGTGATGATCCGTCTTTGGATTTTGAGAATTTTTTGAGACTATGGGAACATTCAACTCTTCATAGAGATTTTCAACCAAAATATGGAGATTCTTCAAAAAATGCAGGCAGAAGACTAGAAAACCTTATAAATAATCTTAACCAAAAATATCCTGAAAAATTTCTTACTCTTGTAGCTCATGGTGGAGTGATTAGCGACTTAATCAGGAATATTTTTTCTGAGAAAGAACTATTTGAACACAGTATTCATTGCCCTGAAAAATTAGAAAAAAATATTAAAGAAGCTTCAATTACAATTCTTATAAAGAAAAATTCTAAATTTATACTTAAAGAAATAGGTTCAATAAAACATTTCCCTAAGTTTCTTTACCGGAAATATCGGTAAAAAGGTTTTGGAAAGATTATCAAAAGATGAACAAAAGCACGCTTTAAATCTTAATTTATTCAGCCAGAATTTAAACCAAGAATTAGATGGAATTAACGTAAAACTTAATAAACTCTTAGACTTACATTTAGATGGGCTGATTGATAAAGCTTAGTATTTAGAAAAGAAAAATAACCTTGTTTCCCAAAAGAAAACTTTAGAAGAAAAATTAGTAAATCTGGCTGAATACGAACATGAAGGAATAAAGCGTGCTAAAGAATTCATTAATTTAACAATGTAGGCTCATAAACTTTCTAAATTCTTAAAAATCGCTCAAAAAGCAGATCTGAACCTATTTTTAAAAGATAAAGAAATAAGTTATATCAATCAAAAACAGTGGGCGCGGTTGACGCCGCGTCAGACAATTCGCAACTGGTGGGCGGTATAGGATTCGGACCTATGGCCTTTCGCACGTCAAGCGAACGCTCTAACCAGCTGAGCTAACCGCCCGTCTGTTAATGGTATTTTAACAAGCCAGACTTCAGGAGTCAATTTCAAAAATAAGGCAAAAAGTTATCTTAAAACATTAAGTAATTAATAATTAATAAATTTAATAAAATAATTAAAATTACTAAGTCTTTATTCACTTTATAGACTTGGTACTGTTTGTTGATTAGGAAGTTCCCCTAGTTCAACCAAAGCACTACCAGTCCAATTATTTGCCTCAGCTCCTTCTCCCCATAATCTTGAATTGGGGTTGGAAAAAGAAATAATAGAGCCAGGGGCTTGAAGGTTAGATGGATCAACATCAGGTAGGGTTGTTTCCTTTTCGACCACTTCTGGATTTGCGGTTGGTACGGCCATTTTTTATCACCTCTTTTCTACATAAAAAAACCTCCTTGCGGAGGTTTAGTTTTTATTTAATTTGTTTTATTTTCTAAACAAAAAACCCAACCTCCTTTGGAAGCTTAATAATAAGGTTAAAAAAAAGGAAAGTTGGTTTGTACATATATTTTATATATTACAAGGGTAAAATTTTTTGTCAAGAGTCAAAAGGAAGGCAAAAAGATCAAAGGACCTCAAAGAGTGAAAGGGGCTTCCGTGTCAGAGAAAGGGCTTCTAATGCTGGACCACATGAAGGCTCCATATGTACTGTATTACAAGAACATAGAATACCGCACCTATTTCCTTTACCGTCAAGAGGACGTGTACTTACTGTTGAAGGTACAGGCACAAGATCCACTAATCTACGAGAAAGATCAAGAACAAGTTCTGACGCTTCCGCAGTATTTAATGATGATCCGTCTAGTTTAGTGAGAGCGCATCTATTAGCCATTTTCCCTCCTTGCAAGTAGACTTTCTGGAACTAATTGGCATGTAGTTTTACTCATCCCTGTTTTTAACCCACCTGGGTGGACATGTAGCGTTCCTGGCTTAAAGTGAATTTAGTGCCTGATTTTCCGGCGCTAAACCAATAGAAGGACTGTTTTTTGGCCCGATGGTTGAAAGTTTGCAGCCAGGTTTTAGAATCAACAATTTTTTCTCTGGCAGATTTAATTATTCTTCTTATCCGGTCAAAAAAGCCCTCGTGATATGTGCCCGGATCAACTGTGGCCACAAAAGTAGCGGTTTTAATTTCTTCGGAAAGACCTTCGGTGGCGTCAGCTAATTTTTTAAGCTCCTCTTGCACAGCCTTTACCTGCAGTTTAGCTTCTTCCTGCTTGCGGTGAAAAACCAATCTTTCTTCCTCAATCCGGCGTTCAAATCGCTGTTTTTCCTGAGAAACGATTTGTTTTTCCCGAGAGCTTAAATATTCTTCAAAATCAAAAGGCTGTTCCGGGGTTAGTTCACCGGTTTGCGGTTTGCTGGGAGTCGAAGAAAAGCCAGAAATCTGGTCTAAAGTGTCTTTACCGGTGCCAAAAGTCAAATCCTTAGCTTGTTGTTTAGCCGAAGAACCAAAGTCTTTCAAAGCCTCAATAAAATTTGTGGGCTTTTGATTTTTTTTCGATTTTGAGTTATTAGAAAAGTCTCCAAAAGAATCCATTTGGCGCCTATTCTACTATAGGCTGGTTAAATAGTCAAGGGCTTTTCTTTTGGCTAAAAGCGAGGCAATATAGCTACGCTGGAATTCGGTATCAAGCTTTTGTTGAATTTTTTTGTCTGGCGTAGCCTGAATCATTTTGTCAACTTCTTCTTTGGAAATCTTGATTTTTTGCTCTAGAACAATGGCCTGTAAAACAAACTCCAGTTTTAACGTCTGCTCTGCCTGTTTTCTTAAGTTGTTTCTCAACTGCTCTTGGGTAATATTTTTTGAGCTAAGATACTGGTCAATAGTCATTCCCAAACTGTTTACTTGGTCAAGTAATCTGGTCAACATGCGGTTAAGCTCGTCTTCGGTCAGGATATCAGCAATTTCCACCTCAACCGTTTCTTTTAAGGCACGAGTGGCGGTTTTAAGCTTCTCATCATAGCTGGGTTTGGGTTCTTTTTTATCAGGTTTTCCCTTTCCGGGAACCCAAATAGTTCCTTTGGCCAGTTCCGCTTTAATCGCTTCCTGGTAATTACCCAATTTGACGGTAGGCGTTTCGCAGGCAACAGCCTTAAACTGCCAATCTTTGGCTTCAACTAAAGATAAAGGTTGGATTTTGGGAGAAATAATCGGCCGTAATTGGTGCTGCTTTATGGCATCTTCATAAGCAGGAGCTAAAATTCTAGACAAAACCTTTTGGTAAAGTTTCTCTTTGTCAAAGCTTTTTTCAACCAGCTCCAGGGGTGCCTTTCCCTTACGGAATCCTTTCAAACTTATCTTACTGGCTTCGTTTAGCAAAACTTCGTTATGGGCTTGCTTTACCTTTTCCCAGGGAATTACAAATTCCAGTTCAAAAGTCTTTTTCGGCAGCCAAGTAAGTTTGGCTTTTACACTAGTTTTTAACTCAGTCTTAGGTTTTATTTTTTTTAACGGCATACTGGTTTATTTTACCACGAATTTTTAATTTAGCTATCTTATGCTTAACACTTCGTCGAAAACGGTCTGGCGTGCGATACCGGCATTTATACTTATTCATAGCGCAAAGATTCTATGGGATCAAGTTTGGCAGCTTTGGCTGCGGGCGCGACGCCAAAGATGACGCCTACCAGAGCGGAAACGGAAAAAGCAATGATAATCGACCAGCTGGTAATCGCTGTCTTGATGAATTTTCGTAAAAGCAGGGAGCCTAAAACCCCGAAACTGATCCCTAAAATACCGCCGACTAAACTAAGAATAACCGCTTCTACCAGAAATTGAAAGAGAATATCTTTGGGTTTAGCGCCGACCGCTTTTCTTAAGCCTATTTCCCGGGTTCTTTCGGTAACGGAAACCAACATAATGTTCATAATCCCGATTCCGCCGACGACCAAAGAAATAGCGGCAATTCCGGCGAGAGCTAAGGTTAGGGCGCTTAAGACTTGAGAAATGGCTTGGAGGATATTTTTGGTATCCAAAACGCTAAACTCATCTTCGTCAAAATATTTGAGCAAAATTTTCTCGATTTCATTGATCGTTTGGGGAATGACCTGCGGGTTTTCCGATTGGACCAAAAAAGATTGGATATATTCCATGTCAAACTGGCGCAAAGCAGTGGTGGCCGGAATAAACACCTGATCATCCATATCAATTCCGCCTAGACTGCCTTTTTCTTCCAGTACGCCTAAGACCGTGTATTGCTGGTCCGCAATGGTAATTTTTTTACCGAGAGGATTAGTTTGTGCGAAAAGCTTCTCAACCACGGTCGCGCCTAAAACGCAAACCCGCTTGCTAGAATTATATTGGGCCAGAGTAAAAAAAGAGCCGGAAATTACTTTTTGGCTGCGTATTTCCTGATATTGCGGGCCCACGCCCGCTACCTGAGTAACATGGGTTTTTCCCTTATATCTCATTTTGGCGTTATTTTCCATGTAGGCCATGACGGTCTTAATTGTTTTTCCTTTTCTTTCCAGCTCCTTAAGATGGTCAAAGGTGAATTT
>DATKWX010000089.1:0-6755 GCA_035529355.1 Bathyarchaeia archaeon | reverse complement strand
GGTAAATGCGGGAATTAAAGAGGTAATTCTGGTTACTTCCGGGCCTCACGCCGGTCATTTTATTCGGGTGCTTAGAAACGGCAAAGAGCTGGGTTTAAAGCACTTGGAATATGCTTACCAGGAAAATCCCAAAGGCGGTATTGCCGACGCTTTATCTTTATGTGAAGATTTTGCTGAAGGAGGTCCCTTAACGGTTATTTTGGGAGACAATACTACCGATACTGACATTTCCGATACCGTTAGGTCTTTTAAAGATGGCGCTGTGGTTTTTTTGAAAAAAGTTCCTGATCCCGAACGCTTTGGGGTACCGGTTTTCGACAAGGCAGATTCTAAAAAAATTATTAAAATAGAAGAGAAGCCAACCAAGCCAACCAACAATTTTGCGGTGACAGGACTCTATATTTACGATAAAAAAGTTTTTGAGTATATTCCCCAATGCGACCTTAATTTTCGAGGTCGAGGCGAGTTAGAGATTACCGAGGTGAATAATTTTTATATTAAAGCAGGTAAACTGCGCTGGGAAGAGCTAAAAGGCTATTGGCGCGATGCCGGCACCTTTGATACTTTACTTGATGCCAACAAGTATTGGGCGCAAAAGCATGAATAAAAAATTCCTAATTTTTTTATTTATTTTCCTATTTATTGGTTTATTTACTCACCGGGCTTTGGCCGGTCGGGAACTGGAGGATTACTTATACCAGTACGAAAAATACAGCGAAGTCTATAAAAATTTTAGTACCAGCAGAGACAAGTTTTTAAAATATAAAGTTTTAAATATCCGGCAGGAGGCAACCCAAGTATTAAGCCAGTTTTTGCTTCAACGCAATCAGGTTTTAAGAACTTATTTTCTGCTTTTAAAATACAGACTTAGGACTGACCCGGGCGTGATTACCCTTCAGGCCAAAGACGAACTGGTAAGTCAATTGGATAAAAGAATTATTTGGCTTGAGGAGCAAGACGAGGAAATAAAAAAACTTGTCACTCCTGATTTTGAAGATTTATTTGTTATTTCAGACAGGATTGAAGACAAGAACGAAGAGTTGTTGCAACTTGGCTATAAATCTTTGTCAGAAATGATTTTAGCCAAAATCAGAAGTTTACAGCAGGAATCTGTGGCCGCTGCTTCTTTACTTCAGGATGAGATCAGCAGTAAGAAAACCGCTACCCAGGCCGCCCAATTGGACTTATGGCTAAAAGAGATTAATGTTAAAAATTACTTGGCCCAAAAAGAGATCGAAGCCGCAGAGATAAACTTATGGAATTTAAACTCAACCAGTGATGAGTCGAGTATGGTGACATATTTTACCAACCTTAAAATTGATGCAGAAGATGCCAAGATTTTTCTTATGCAAGCCAATTCCTATCAAAAAGAAATTTATGAGCAAGTTTCTAAATGACTGATATGATTGCACCGCCTATGAGCGGTGAAAATTTACCATTTAAAGAATTAAAACCGGAGGGGAATATAAAAGCCGGAGAAAAAGAAATTGCCAAAAAAGCAAAAAAAAAGCTTTACCTGATTTTTTTCTTGCTTTTGGTTATCTTTTTTGTAGGCGGAATATTTTTGGGTTTGTTCCTAAAACAAAAAGATAATCAGGCTGAAACTATTTCCCCTTCACCATCGCCAGCCCAGGAAGCTGAAATAGCTGTTTCTTCCTCGCCTTCTCCTGCACAGACAGGATTAAAAGGGAAGATTGATGCTTTAGGAGAAAAATTAGAGAAAGTAGATTTAAAAGAAGAAAAAGTTATTCCTCCAAAATTAGACTTCAACATCCGTTTCGACGTTGAAGATTGACGCCCCTTCGCAGCATGCCCCAATGTTTAGCATTGGGGAAGGATAGCGAACTCTCGAAAGAGAGTAAATTGAAAATATAGATATGCTACGGAGGCGTCAATCCCTCCGAAGCCCCGACGTTACGTCGAGCGAAGGGGAATATAAAATGACATGCCCCGATGCTTGTCATCGGGGATACATTAAGGATTGACATTTATCTTCTTTATCAATAGACTAAAGACGCAAAATCGCCTGCTACAAAAAATATGGCTAGTCCTTTAGCAGATATAATCAGGCCGCAGAAATTAAGTGACTTTATCGGTCAGAAACATCTTACTGGTCCAAATAAACCCGTGCGGTTAGCCATTCAAAAAAAACAGCTTTTTTCCATGATCTTTTGGGGTCCGCCCGGTTGTGGAAAAACAACTCTGGCGCGGATTATTGCCCATAAAGTGGGATTGCATTTTTTTGGTTTTTCCGCTGTTTCAGCTGGCAAGAAAGACCTCCGGGGAGTAATTCAGTCAATTGAACAAGGCTTATATCCCAAAGGTTCAGTAGTTTTCTTGGACGAGATTCACCGTTTTAACAAAGCCCAGCAAGATTACCTTTTGCCTTTCGTGGAAACAGGCACCATTACTTTGATTGGAGCTACTACGGAAAATCCTTCTTTTGAAGTTATTGGCCCTTTGCTTTCCCGGACTAGAGTTTTTGTTCTCAAAGAACTGGACAGCAAAGAAATAGGCCAGATTATTGAAAGGGTTCTAAAATACCTCAGGGGTGGCCAGCTAGCCAGCGAATCCCGAAACACCGGGAAAAAAGGGGATTCCTTGAAGGTAAAGAATTGGATTAAGCTTGATAAAAAGACCGAAGATTGGTTGATTAATCTTTCGGCCGGTGATGCCCGCCAGGTGATAACTTTACTGGAAAATGCTTATGCTCTTTTTAAGGATAAGATTAAAAAGGAAGGTAAGATTAGTCTTGAGATTCTAAAAACCACTTTACAGTCGCCTTTCCTACGTTATGATAAGGCCGGAGAAGAACACTACAACACTATTAGCTCATTTATTAAAAGTATGAGGGCCAGTAATGTTGACGCAGCCCTTTATTATTTGGCAAGAATGGTAGCTGCTGGTGAAGACCCGCTGTTTATTGCCAGGCGCATGGTCATCTTTGCCAGTGAAGACATTGGTATGGCCCTGCCAACCGCTCTGGTGGTCGCCAACGCGGTGTTTAGGGCTTGCGAGACTATTGGTTATCCGGAGTGCCAGGAAAACCTGGTTGCTGGGACTGTTTACTTAGCCTTAGCTCCCAAAGACAGGTCAGCCTATAATGCCTATATGGAGGCGTTAGCTGATGTTAAACAGTATGGCAACCTGCCTATTCCGCTTCACTTACGAAATCCTGTAACTAAGCTGATGGATAAAGTAGGTTATGGTAAGGGTTATGAGATGTATCCTGATAAAAGTAAAAACTTGCTACCTGATAAGTTAAAGGGCAAGAAGTATTATAAAAAATAAAGAAGGCTTATGGAAACAACAGATTCTTTGACAGCATTTTTTTATAATATAGTTCCTGGTGTTTTATTTATAATATTATTCGACTACTTTTTAGGTTTCGAGTTATATCCTTTCCTCCTTAATACCTTCGGAAACATACAAAAGGATAGAGGGATAATTTTAACATTTTATTTTTTAGTTTTTGGGCTTTTTTGTGGTTTTATCTTTCAAGGTTTTACAAAGAAATTTAGAAATTGGTTTTTAAATGAAAAAACATTTAAGAAAGTTATAGAAGAGGACATCCTCAGTTATAAAAGGGCAATTAAAATTTTACAGAGTAAAAAATTGTTAGACAGTGATGAAACTGAACTAACTGTTAAATGTGATAAAAAGAAGCTAGGAAGATTTTTTTACTTAATGCATGATTGTCTCTTGGGTACAAGAGTAGGAGAGTTTCCAATATTTTTTACTACGAGACTTGCTTTTTGGTCTAATATTTTTTTTGGAATACTAACTATAGTTATCTATTTCTTATTGATTTTAATAGTGCATTGTTTTTCTAGAATTCGACTTCCATCTTACCTGTTGTTATATTCTTTTAAGAAACGAGAAGAGCCATGGCTTGCACTGATTAAATTTGTTTTATTGATGGTTTTATTAAGATATTCATGGTGGCTTTTTTGTGAATATCTCAGAATTCTATATGATGTAGTTTTAAAAACTTTTGTTTCTGTAGTAAAGATAGATAAAGAAGAACAAGACACAAAAAGAGGTAAAAAATGAAAGAGAAACTTCCCTATAAACACCTCCAGCCCAGAAAATGCTATAACGACCTTTTTGACAAAATAGTAAAAGAAAATGCTGATTAGTGGAAGGAAAAATCTTTTATTCCTGATAAAATAAAGAACAGAGGGTATTATTCACCCAAAAATTTAAGAAATTGAACCTGCCAGAAAGTAGATTGAAATGTCTGAATTAGAATACTCCTCAGAAATCATAGAATCACTTTTATCTAATCCGGAAACAAATATTTTAGTTTCCTGTATGAATGGCCGAAATCGGAGTAAAACAGTCGCTAGGGAAATTGCAGAACTTGGTTATACAAACGTTAGAACTTTGGGAGTCAAAGACTATCGAATACCAAGAGACGAAAAAGAAGAAGAAATTAATTGGGCTCAATTGGTAGTTCCCACAGGAGTTGATGTAGAAGCAGAAATAAGAAGAATTAATCGGGAAGTAACAACTTTAGGGATAAGGATAGAAAATAAAGAACATTATTTTCTTACAGCGGGGACAGAACAACAAAAAGAAAGGATTAGGGTGGCAATTAGAGAAAGACTCTCAGACGCAGGTTTTGTCAATTTTCAAGAAAAACAAAATAAGACTTGACATTCCTAAAAAATTTTAGCCTCTTCCAAGAAGTATTCCAAACACCGTAATTACTCATTTTGTAAACCCCTTTTCTCCTGAACAACGAATATCCTCAATCAGTTTTTGTTTGAGGTTTTTAATCTTCTTTTCCTGACTTTGTTACCCCTTCACCAGTAATGGGGTTGCCTCTTAGAGCTTGTTGGATTTGCCTATCGACTTCTCTTAAAGCTCCGGTTACATCTTTTTCTGTTTGATGGCCAGTTTCAATGACGCTAGCTTTTTTATCAAAAAGTTGCTGTAAAAAAGTAGGTCTTTCATTTTCTGACATGTTTATATTTTACCATTTTGACTTCCTATTTGTATAGGTTACGTATTAAGCCAAAGTCAAGATTAAATTTTCTTTTTCTGATAAAATTTAAAGGTAGAAAATACTATTTTCCCAAGGAGAAATAGACTAAACTTAAGCCATGAGTAAATTGCAGTTTGTTTTAGAAAAAAATCCAACTGTGGTTCAAAAACAAGCGATAAAAAATCTTCAAAAAGAATGTTTTGGCGATGTTGATATACAGTCTATTGAAGATGATTTTATTGCCAAAGAGTTCGGAAGGATATTTGCTTATAAGGAAAATGAGATTATTGGTATGTTGGGATTATTCAAAAGAAATATTACATTTGCTGGAAAAAAAATAACTATCGGTGGGACTGGCGGAGTATGCGTAACGGCCAAAGCCAGAAGAAAAGGTATTGCTACCCAAATGATAAAAAGGGGGCTTGAGGTATTAAAAAAAGAAAAATGTGATATTGCTTGCCTTAACGCAGATTTGAAAAAGAAAGCCTATAAACTTTACGAAAAAGTTGGTTTTAAGTTTATGAAAAGGAAAATCTCCTTTGAGAATATAAAAGGAGAGATAAAATACGATACCGGAACAATGTTTATTCCGATTTGTTCTAAGGGAGTTTGTGATTTAATTATGAAAAGTAAAAGTATATTTCATTACGGAAGAGGATATTGGTAAAATTTAATACAGTTTGTTTTTAATTATTAGTTGAACTAGGAGGACTAATGTTTGCATCAAAAAAGGTCAATGGCAAGCTTGTTTATCATATAGATGAGAAGACAATCAAAAAGATGTTTGCCATTGCCAATAAAGCAATGAAAAACACCTTTCCAAAACCAAATGAAGGTTTTGCGGTTGCGCTTTTAACTAAAAAAGGCAATATCTACCCGGGAGTTTCTTACAACTCAGACACTTATACCCTTACAATGCATTCAGAGGCAGTAGCTTTAGCCCACGCTAGCCTTCATGGAGAGAAAGATGTAATTGCCATTACCGGCCCAAATTGCCATATTTGTAAGCAGCTTATTTATGAAAGTAGTTTAAGATCGGGGATTGATACTGTAGTCCTGATAAAAGAAAAAGAAGAAATCAAACAAATTCCCATTTCAAAGTTAATGCCTTATCCTTGGCCAGAAAAACCTTTTGTGTAAGGGAAAAATGAAAAATAAGAGCAATATTGCTATATGCGGGTTAAATTGTAGTTCCTGCGCCGCATTTATTGCGACTAAGAATAATGATGATAAATTAAGAAAAAAGACTGCTAAAGAATGGACAGAAAGATATAGAAAAGGGAAACGCAACCGTCCCCCAGTAAAACCAACAGACATCAATTGCAAAGGTTGTCTGTCAGATGGTCCAATCTACTTATACTGTCGTCAATGTAAAATCAGAAAATGCGGATTTGAAAAAGGAATAACAAATTGCAAAGAATGCAAAGATTACAAATGCGACGAGTTAAAAGAATTACAAAAATCCTTTTTCTAATACTTGCCGTAATGAAAAATATTTTTAACTTCATTTAAAAACCCGTCCCGCTTTAATGTTAAAATACCATTTATGGATTATAAGAAGAGATTAAGACGGAATATTTCTCTTGCCTATATAAATAGTTTTGTTATTGCCTTGATTTTTATCATTCCTGTCTGGGTTGCTTTTGAGAGAAGGGTTTTAACTTTTACCCAAATGGCTTTAGTTGAGGTTTTTGCAGCAGGGATAACTACCTTTTTAGAGCTTCCAACTGGAGCATTAGCAGATTTAATTGGGAGGAGAAAAACA
>DATKWX010000088.1:0-8511 GCA_035529355.1 Bathyarchaeia archaeon | reverse complement strand
CGATGGCTATTAGCCATCGGATGGATAGCCAGATTGGATGTCCACTTATTTTCGCTTCGGAGGATTTCAGCTTAAAGTTGAGAATGCACGGTAAAATATTAGAAAGAATCCGAGGGCTTTTAGCCCTCGGAGCTTCAATATCTGTATAGATTCCCATTTACATGGGAAAGACGTCTATAGATTTGACTTCGGTGTGGAGATAGCCCGTTTCTTTTGGCCTAAAATATGGTAAAATCAAGCCAGTTTTAGCTCCTATAGTTTAATGGATAGAACAGGGGTTAATATTGTAAAAACGCGCAAATTTAAGCCGCCATATCTTAATGGATAGAGTAGAGGTTTCCTAAACCTCAGATGAAGGTTCGATTCCTTCTGGCGGCACAGCGGATAGTACACAAGTAAGTCTTAAGTCCAGGCCTGCCCCGCTAATTTTATGGCAACGAACACGGCTAAATTGCCGAGTGAGTTAGCAATAAAATTTTGTGGGGTTCGATTCCTGGTGGGAGCACTTTAAAATTTGAAAAATTTTAAAGTGTAAACACATACGAATGAAATTTTACAGTGTGAACACTTTATAAAAAAACAAACTCTTAAGTTAAAAAAATTAAAGGAGTTTACAATGAGCAAAAGCAATATAATAAATCCTTCTTTTCTTGGGGGAATAGAAAAATTAAATGAATAACTACATGTTGTGGTAACAACTACTTGGCTTGCTGGCGATAGTAGGGTAGCTGAAAAAGACGCTGCGGCTTGGCAGCGAAGACGTAGCGAGGCTTTTACCGAAACTGTGGCTGCGCTTACAGGTCTCTTTAGAGATCCTGATATTTTAAGTTTTGACCCTAAGGTATATTAGACAGTATTTTAAGAAGAGTATTATTATATAAAGATATATTTACGAATATTATGATATAATAAGATATATTATAAGATAGTTAAAAAAGGAAGAATATGAGTGACGAGAAAGTTCCAGTTCCAGGACAAGCTGCAGGTCAAGGTGAAGCGGTTCCAGCACCTTTACGCAGTGAAGAATTATTGCCAGTAGACGAAATGTCTCCGTGTCCCCGATCTTTTAAGAGGGAAGTGTGACGTTCCCTTTAGAGCTGCTCAGCGAGTTCTTAATGGGCCTTTTGGTTCTTCTCCTATAGAACCTTGGACTCCACTTATTATACTTTGAAGGAAAGACAAGGAATCAGAATTGAGAGTAGCTAAAGAGAATGGTAATGTCTTATTTTAACTCAATAGCATAAAGATTAAGAGGTAGTTTGGAATCGGGGTTAAGCGAGGCCAAAATCAGAAGCCGGCTGGTATCTGGCCAGGGGTAAACAAACGAATTGGCAAAAGGCCCGGCATAAACAGTTGCCCGATTGGTATTGTCATACTCCAGGATGATAATTTTGTCCGCCTCAGTCAAAATCAGGTGTTGGGAAGTAGGAAACCATTGGAGCTGCTGCACAGCTAAAGCCGAGTATTGATTTTGGATCTGTTTAAGCCTGTTTTCAATATCACTGGTCTTACCAGTCTTTACGGTTTCATCAGTTTTATTTTCCTGGCTGGCAATAAGATAGAAGTTTCTGTCTTCTTTAAGATCATAAACATAGATTTTACCCGGTTCAAGAGTGCGGGTTTCCGGTTGAGTATTGGAAGCAGGCAGGGAAGGAATCAGGCCTTGCGGGATGGTAACATTGGCAGTGGCAGTATACATGATTTTTTCCTCATCAGGAGAAAAATAGACGTTTTTAGCTGAATCAGAGGCGATTTTTTGCATCTCTTCAGGCAATTTTTCCCACTGACCTTGCTGTTTTAGTTTTAACTCTTCCTCCCATTCCTCCACTATTAACGACAACTGGGCAGTGACATCCCTCAAGTCAATTGATTTATTCATCTGGTTAGCCTGAAGCAGAACCGCATCTTCTTTTGTCCTAGCCAAAATTTCCTTACTGTCAGGTGACCAGTAGAGTTTAGCTTGGCTAAAATCAAATATTTTACTGGTTTGGGCTATTTGCCGCGGGCTTTGAGCGAAAGAAAAAGAGGAAGAATTAGCCATCTCAAGAATCCAAAGGCCGTTTTTCAAGCGGGCCGAGGCTGAGGCAACGCTAAAGCTCAACATGTGGCCGTCCGGTGAAGGTGTCATGTTTAAGGCTCCGGAAAAAGTCAGTCCTTTTAGATCGGGAACAGCGGGAAAAAGACGGGTGTTGGTCTGAACTACCAGTTCTTTTTCCAGCTTTAAGGTTTTTTCCCAGCTAATATAGCCGTCCTTGACGAGCTTTATGCGGTAATCATCAGGAGGAAGATTAAGAGTGTCATCAGTGGCAGTAGTTAACTTGTCATTAATAAAGACCTGGGCGCCTTTAGGAGAGGAATTGGCCACTAAAAGTCCGGTGCTGGTCACTTTTTTCTTTTTAAGATCCAAGCGGTAGCCTTTGGCAAATTTAATCGCCACTGAAGTGGCGCCAAGCAGAAGAAAAATAATTCCAAGGCTAATCAGAACTCTTTTACTCATTTGGCGTTATTATAACACTTTTTCTTTTTACTGCTCAATATTTTTTTCTGTGATACAATTAAGTTATGTTTTTTAAAAAGCTAGGTATTGATTTAGGTACGGCCAACTCCCTTGTTTATTTGGAAGGCCAGGGGATAGTTTTAAACGAACCAACAGTCGTGGCTGTTTCCCTGCGGGACAAAAAAGTTCTGGCCGTGGGAAAAGAAGCCAAAGAGATGCTTGGCCGCACTCCGGATACGATTTTTGCCTCCAAACCAATGAAAGAAGGGGTAATTGCTAACTACAAGATAACAGAGGCCATGCTGCACTTTTTCCTCCGCAAGATTTGCGGTCGTTCATTTTTGTTTAAACCCGAGGTAATGATTTGCGTTCCGGCTGGCTGTACCCAGGTTGAAAAAAGAGCAGTGGAAACCGCTGCCCTTTCAGCCGGTTGCCGCAAAGTCTATCTTATCCACGAATCTTTGGCTGCGGCAATTGGTGCCGGCATTCCCATTGCCGAGGCTTCAGGTAACATGATTTTGGATATGGGTGGCGGTGCGGCCGAAGCAGCCGTGATTTCCTTAGGTACTGTGGTCGTTTCCCATAGTATTCGGGTGGCCGGCAGCAAGATTGATGATGCAATAGCCAACTATATTCGCAAAAAGCAGGGATTAATCATTGGTGAAAACAGCGCCGAGAATATCAAGATTAAAATCGGTTCGGCTTTGAAACTAAAAAGGGAAGCGAACAAAAAGATGATGGTTAAAGGCCGTGACAATATCTCCGGCCTACCACGGAAGATCGAAATCACCAGCAACGAAGTCACCGAAGCGATAGAACCGGTCCTAAACCAAATCTCCGGTATGGTTAAAAAAGTTCTGTCTGAAGTGCAACCGGAACTGGCCGCCGACATCATCGACAAAGGGATTGTAATGTCCGGCGGCACCGCGCTTTTGAGTCACTTTGATAAGTTTCTGACAAGGCAAACCGGAGTGCCGTGCTTTAAAACTGAAGAGCCAATACTTTGCGTGGTTAAGGGCACGGGTATTGCTCTAGAAAATTTAGACGCCTATAAACGGAGTATGGTAAAGGCTTAAAAGGAGCTAAAAATTAATGGAAAACTGGTGTTATTTTAGCATTGACAAAAAGAGGTATAGTATAGGTTATTAGACTAAAGGTAAAAGATTAAAGATTAAAGATTAAAGATAAATTCAGCCAATGTATCAATTAAATTATAGAGTAAATAAAGTACGCATTAGTGGGGACATTTGTAGTTTAATCCAATACTGCTATACACCTATAATATATAAAATTAAAGCTTAAAGTTCAAATTCCTCAAAAACGACTTAAAAATTAGAAAAAAAGAGGCAATTTTCTGAATTTTTCTACATTAAAATATGTATTATTTACGGAGAATGAAAGGGTTTAATAAGTTACTCTTAGCAGTCAAATCGAAAATCTGCTAATTTTATGTTGTTTGTCATTTTTTACTAGTTTATCAAGCAAATTTGAGAAAACTTTTCACAAAAAAAATAGTTGTGAGTTAAGAATATTTTCTAAAAAAATTAAGAAATGAATCCAAAGCATAAAAGTTTCAGAACTTATAGGACAGAAAAAATCCTAGGAGTAAAGGTGGATTTTGCCCCTTTGCCAGAAATTATTAAAAGGTTAGAAAAATTAGTTAAATATAACAAACATGGTCAAATTACTACACCTAACCCAGAGCACATAGTAATTAGTCAGCACGACTATAGGTTTAAAAAGATACTTAATCAGTCAACGCTTTCCATTCCGGATGGAATCGGCCTGGTTTGGGCTGTCAGGATCCTTCAGCACCAATTTTTCAGCAAAAAATTTCAGCAATTAAACGGGATTGATTTGATGTTGTCTTTGTTACGTTTGGCTGCTTTAAAAAAGTGGCGCGTTTTTTTGTTAGGCGGCAAAAATAGTGTAGCAGAAAATGCCACGCGCAAATTAAAAAATGAAAATAAAAAATTACAAATTAATTATTTCAGCGGTGCGCTGGACATTCAAAATGAAACGTTGACTGAACGCCGTCAAGCAATTTGGCGCATTAACAAATTTAAGCCGCAGTTGTTGTTTGTAGCTTACGGCGCGCCCATGCAGGAAAAGTGGATTGCTGACAATTTGGCAAAATTGAAAGTCAATGTAGGGATGGGTGTTGGTGGCGCTTTTGATTTTTTATCGGGTAAGGTACTAAGAGCACCCAAAATTGTCCAGCGACTGAACTTAGAATGGCTTTGGCGGCTTTGCCACCAACCTTGGCGTTGGAGAAGACAACTTAGGTTAATAAAATTTGTATTTTTAGTAGTTAAAGAATTGTTGGTGAAGTTATTTAGGCGTTTGGTTTTTCGCACGAGAATGAAGTTTGGTACGGCACAAGAAATCCAAAATCCTAAGTTTCCGTGTTCGGAAAAGTAAGTCCAAAAGTTCTTTTGTGGAGTTTAAGCACTTTACTATTGCTTATTTTCCTGCATTCCCAAAAGCCACAGGACCGCTTCCTTTTTATATCTACGGTCGCCGCGAGAATTAATTCTGATTGCCGGCAACTTGCCGCGTTTACCCCAGCGTTTAATGGTGAGGGGAGAAACTCTTAGCAAATCTGCCACTTCGGTAACAGTCAATAGGTCGGGGAGATTATCCAAAGACACTTTTCTTTTGGGTCTGCCTCCACTTTTGTAAACACCAGATACAGGAGTAGTTTGATGCGAAAAGCTAATCTTTGATATATTTTGGTCCGCCATTTTTTTATGCTTTAGAATGATTTATGAAAGCAGATTTAATTTTTCAACATATCATTCTATAACAATCTATCAATTTTAAAATACAACAACATATTAATACATACACAACATATCATAGGAGAACAAAAAATGTCAACTAGGAAAATATATCAAGTTTCGAAAGCTAATTTCTTTTCGTATTTTACTTCTTAAACTTAAATCCTCCAGATTACAGTTTTTATCATATTTTTGCTTCTTGACATTGTTTTCACAGAAATGCCATACTGTATACTATAAGCACTAAAACTTGGACAAATTAGGCCAAGTTTAAGAATAAAATGGATCCTGCTCTTTCTACTAGACAAAAACCGAAAAAACAGCTTTTCACTGTTTCTCAAGCAGCTGATTTTTTAGGTGTTTCCGCTAAAACTTTGCGGCGTTGGGATCAAAAACGGATTTTGTCAAGCTTAAGAACCACCGGCGGTCAGCGCCGTTATCATAAGGATTTACTGCATAAATTTAAAACCCAACAACAGTTAACGCGCGTTTTTGTGCGTGAATATCCAATATCAAACATGACCACTCAGAGCCCAATGGTTCCTTCTAAATCAAAATTGTTGACTTTTAAAAGTTTAATTTTGCCTATAATTTTATTTGTTTTTTTACTTCTAACTACTTGTCTTTATTTTTTTTAAGCTATCGTAGGGGTCATCAGTAGAAACAATTCTTCCTGACTTGAAAGTAAAGTCTATGGCAAAATAGGGAAGACGTAGAGGTTTAATGGGTTTTTATTGAGAAAATTATATACCCCAGGCTTCCAAGTCTGGAGAACAATTTTCTCAATGGGGTTTCCAAAGGGGATTCCCCTTTGGTGTCACCTGGGGTTTAATACCCCTGGTGACAGGGGTGTCAGGGAGCAAAGCGACCGCCAAGGGGTGGAACCCCTTGGAAACGAACGAGTATTACGAGTGAGTTTATTCCCACCAAATTTCTTGATATTTCGCATCGGCTATTTCCACCAGATATTCTTGAAGCTTCACTCGAGTTATTCACTCGTGTTCCGCTCAGGAAATCTTGGCGGGCGAGAAACCTTAATACTTCGTCCTTTCATGGACGGAAAATAGGTTCAGTCCGGCCCTGGGGTTTGAAGCCCATTATTTGAGTTCGACTTGAGCGCCTGCTTCCTCAAGTTTTTTCTTAGCTGCCTCAGCTTCTTCTTTTTTAACCGCTTCCAAAAGCTCTTTGGGTGCAGCCTCGACCAAATCTTTGGCTTCTTTAAGGCCCAAATCCGGCTTCACTTCTCTAACTGCCTTAATAACACCGATTTTGTTGGCCCCGGCCGCGGTCAAAACTACTTTATATTCGGTTTTTTCCTCTTGTTGGGGAGCTCCGGCTCCTGCTTCAGCGCCGGCTGTTGCCCCAGTACCGGCTATTGGTGCTGCCGCCATTGCCGTAACGCCAAATTTTTCTTCCAAAACTTTGACTAAATCGGCAAGCTCCAAAACAGAGAGTTTCTCTATCTCACCTACGATTTTCTCAAGTTTAGCTGGAACTTTAGTTTCAGCTTTTTTGGTGGTTTTATCGCTTGCTTTTGCGTTTTTATCTGCCATTATTGTTGTCACCGCCTTTCTTTTAACCTTTAAGGTCTTAGGATTTATTCTTTACTTTGTTTTACTGCCTTTAAAACATTGATAAGATTACTCATATTTGCTTTTAAAACATAAACCAGGCCGAAAGTAGGTGAGCGAAGAGCTCCGGTCACTTCCCCATATAAAGTTTGCCTGTTTGGGATTTTTGCTAAATCAATAACTTTATCTTCAGTGATTAACTTTTGCTCAAGAAAACCGGCTTTAATTTTTGGCAAGTCATTTTCTTTGAAAAAGTCATAGAGAATTTTAAGAGGAGCAACTTCATCCTGAAAACTAAAAAGGACGGCTGTCGGTCCCTTAAGCTGTTCATCAGGAACTTCGTATTTAAGGTTTTTCAGGGTTAACTTGATTAAAGTGTTTTTGGCTACTTTAATTTCTCCGCCGACATCTTTAACTTTTTGCCTTAAAGCGGCTATTTGGTTTACTTTAAGGCCGCGGTAATCAGACAAAACCACGGTTTTGGCCTGCTCAAATTTTTCCTTTAATTTGTTTAGTTCGCTGATGTTTTTTGCAGATGGCATAGTTACAAAATAAATAAGCGCTCCGAGGAGCGCCCTAAATTCTAAATACTCTAAGGTTTCCTCGGTAGGTCTTATTTTAAAGCCTACGGTCTTCGGTAAAATTATTTTAAGATAAACTTTGTTTAATGTCAAGCTTTATTCCCGGAGATTGGGTAGAGGTAAGCACAGCTTTTTTAATATTTTTTACTTTTACTGCCTCTAAAAATGCCTTTAGGTTTTCCGCGAGTTTTTTTTCACCGAAAGAAATCTTGCCTAAACAGAAATGAATCAGCGGCGTTTTAGTTTCAGTTTTAAACCTTACTTCGCCTCCTTCGAGCTTCTTTTTTAGCTCTTCCGGCTTGTCAGAAATTGTGCCTGCTTTAGGGTTGGGCATCAGGCCTTTGGGTCCCAAAATCTTGGCTACTTTGGCGATTTTAGACATCATCTGTGGTGACGCAATTAATATATCAAAATCTATCTTACCTTTACTTATGGTATCAATAACTTTATCATCAGCAATGACAATCTTTTGTTTTTTACCTGTGCCATGGGGGAGTCTAACTGCAGAGGACAATTTGTCTTCATGCGAGACAAGGTGTATCTCAACAGTTTCGTCAATTTTAGAGTTGGTAATCTGGCACAAAATCTTTATAGCTTCAGCTATAGGATAAAGCTTCTTGCGATCAATTTTAGTCCTCAGTTGACGATAACGACGGGAGCGAAGTTTTTTTTTGCGTGCAGTTTTGGTGACTTTTTTTTCTTCTTTGAGGTCAGTTTTAATGGCTTTTTCCAGTTTTTTAAGTTCCTTTGTTTCCTTCTTTTTTATTTCCTCTGCTTCGACCAGAGTAGCGGATGCCATATCAGTAAGACGGCCTTGGGTTTTGCCGCTTTTTATGATATTTCTCTTTTGTCCAGCTTTGGAGGATTTAGTATTTTGAGTTAAATCGACTAGTTTTATCCGTTTTTGACCCATATTTTTCTTTTTTGCTCTTATTTTATTCTTACTCCCATACTTCTAGCGCTGCCAGCCACAATTTTTTTGGCCGCTTCCAAATCAGAAGTATTAAAATCTACCATTTTTTCTTTAGCGATTTCTTCTACGTCTTTTTGGTTTAGGGTACCAGCTTCTGTTCTGCCAGCTT
>DATKWX010000087.1:0-2522 GCA_035529355.1 Bathyarchaeia archaeon | reverse complement strand
TTTTTTCTGGCTGACATTTATGCTGCTAAATAAAATCTACTCAATTTTTAAAATTAAGAATGATAGATTAAGATTAACACTTTTTTTACTCAATCCTCTGATTTTGATTGAGGCAATCGGAATAGGCCATAACGATCTTGCCATGATGCTAGGAGTGCTGCTAGGTTTTTACTTTTTAATTAAGTACAAAAACAAAAAGAAATTTTATTTCTTGCTGTTTGCCATTCTCTGTTTGCTGTTTTCAATTTCAATAAAATACGCGACCATAGTTTTAATTCCCTTATTTATAATCTGGTATTTTAAACCCCAGTTTGACCTGGGACTGTGGGGTGCCATTTTACTTTTTCTCCTTCCTTTTGTGCGGCCATTAGATCAACTTCATTCTTGGTATTTGCTTTGGCCATTAACCTGGATATTATTAAGTAAAAATAGCAAAGCAATATCATTTTTTTTCCTCTTATCTTTTTTTAGCCTTCTTCGTTACGCTCCCTATATTTATTACGGTAATTGGGATCCGCCAGTGCCGTTATTAAGACTTTTAATCTATTTTAGCGTTCCTTTTGTTGTTTTATTATTCAATTTAATTCGCTTACTTAAGAAGAACTTCTTTATTCGACTTTATTAAGAAACTTGTTATATAATTTTGTTAATGAAATTGAAGAAAGAGTGGTGGTTAGTTTTAAGCTTATTTGGGCTTTTCTTTTTCTCAAGATTAATTAATCTTAACCTTCTACCGGTTTTTGCTGATGAGGCGATTTATATTCGATGGGCCCAAATCATGTGGCATGATGCCTCAAACCGCTTTATTCCTCTTTCTGACGGCAAGCCGCCTCTTTTTATGTGGTTGATGATTCCCTTTTTAAAAGTAATCTTCGATCCCCTGATAGCC
Source organism: Bathyarchaeia archaeon (assembly GCA_035529355.1). Taxonomy (GTDB): domain Bacteria; phylum Patescibacteriota; class Microgenomatia; order UBA1400; family UBA1400; genus DATKWX01. The sequence continues at coordinate 1,633 of DATKWX010000087.1, read as the reverse complement.
GGTCGTTTGCTTTCCGTAGCGAGTGGTTTTTTGACTCTGGTAGGTAGCTTTCTTTTAGCGAAAAAATTGTTTAATGCCAAAACAGCCTTTTTAGCTTCAATATTAATTATCGTAAGCCCCTTTTTACTTTTCTATGATCGTGTGGCATTAGTTGACAGTCTTTTAACAGCTTTGGCTGTTTGGTCGTTTTATTTGGCCTACCTTTTACTGGATAACCCCAAAAATGATCTGGGGATACTTTTAGGAACAGCTTGGGGTTTAGCCATGTTAACTAAACCAACCGGAGCCTATTTCCCTTTACTAACTCCATTTTTACTTTTAGCCTTTCCTTTAAAAAATTGGTTGACTAAGATCAAAAAATTGATTATTCCTTCGGTTCTGGCAAGCATTTACGCTTTATCAATATATAATATTTTGCGGTTATCACCGGCCATCCATATGATTAAGGGTCGCAGTGCCGATTATTTGCGCTCGAAGCAAGAAATTTTAGCCAATCCTTTTCAGTTCATTCCCGGCACCGCCCGGGTAATGACCGATTGGCTTATCAACTGGTTGACTTGGCCTTTGTTTTTAAGTTTATTGGTAAGTCTTTTTTTGGCGCTTAAAAGAAAGCAAATCAAAATAGCCATCCTTTTTTGCTGGAGTTTGGTTCCTTTTTTTATTCAGGCGGCCATTGGTAAAATTATTTACCCCCGTTATTTACTGCTGATAGCCCCATTTTTATTAATAATTATAAGTTGGGGGTTAAGTCAAAGGTTTAGGATAAAAAAGTTTGAAATTCCGGTATTTTTGATTATTGGATTACTGTTGATAAAGCCTTTGGTTTATGATTTTTTCCTTTTAACAAAAATAGAAAAAGCGCCCCTTCACCGCGCAGAAAGGGAACAATATTTAGAAGAATGGTCTGCTGGTTTTGGGATTCGCGAAACAGCGGAATTTTTAAAAAGTCAGCCTAAGAACCAAAAGATTATTATTGGTACCGAAGGCTATTTTGGGACGCTTCCGGATGGTCTTTCCATTTATGTTGATGGGATTGAAAATATCGAGGTGAGAGGTTTAGGACAGCCTTTGGCTAGATTTCCTAACCAGTTGGACAATGTTTCCAAAACCAATCCTACTTACATTTTGGTTAATAATACCCGGATTAATTTTCAATCAGACAGGCTTGAGTTAATCCAAAGTTATCCTAAACCGGCCGGCCCCAAAAGACAGGAGTCACTTTTATTTTTCAAAGTAAAGCCTCAATGAAAAGGTTCTGTTTTTTAGTTTTGTTAATCCTCTTTTTAGCCTTAGTTTTAAGATTTTATAATTTTCCCCGGAGATTTTTTATTTATAGTGATCAGGCCAGAGACGCACTTGTGGCAAGGGGAGCACTACAACACCGGGTGTTACCGCAAGTCGGTTCATTTAGTTCTGCCGGCCCTTTTGTTTTTGGACCAATATATTATTGGATTTTGATGCTGGCTTATTTTATTGCCCCAAACTTCATGCTTTCCCCTTGGGTTTTATTTGTTTTCCTTGACTTGGCTTTGGTTTTGGTAATGGTTAAAATCGGGCAAGCTTTATGGCAGGAAAAAGGAGGCCTGATTGCTGGTTTAATGACTGCTCTTTCTCCGGCTTTAATTTCAACCTC
>DATKWX010000086.1:0-3119 GCA_035529355.1 Bathyarchaeia archaeon | reverse complement strand
GTTAAACAAAAAGAATTTTATGATTACCAAAAAGAAAAGGAGGCATTGCTGAAAAATGAAGGACTCACAGAAGGAGAGGATATCAGTAGCATTGAAGCCAAAATTGGAAAAGATGTTAAAGACAGCATTGAAAATAAAGTTAAAGCGGATATTGCAGAAGAAGGAGGATTAGACGAAAAGGATATAGAAATTCCAGATTGGTTAGATGAAGCGTTTGAAGAATATAAAGCCGCCGTTAAGAAGAAAGAACCTCCTAAAAAACCAGTTATGCCTATTGGGAAAAAACAGTCAAGCCTTTTACCTCCAAAAGAAGATAAATTTGAACTGACACCCAGTGAGCCGGTATCAAAAGCCGAAGAAATCGCTCTTAGAAAAATGAAAGGTGAAATTAAATCGGTAGAAAAGTCAAAAATTAGACCAGTCATTCCTACAGGCAAAATTAAAGCACCTACTACCGGCAAACAAGAGAGCATAATAAGCAAGCCTAAGAAAGATGAAACATTAGATTTGTTTGATAAAAAGCCTAAAGACGTTACCCTAGAATCATCAGGTTTACAAACAATATACGAAAGTATTGTTGATTTATTTAAGGAAAAACCAAAAGCACCAATAAAGAAATCAGGCGAAGCAAGTGGTCCTATTCCTATCAAAGACCTCAACAAGACGGATACAAAGAAACCACCTTTACCGATAAAGAAGACACAGGTATTAAAGGAAAAGCCTGCTAGTCCTTTTATAGCGAAAAAAGGGCCTCCACCATGGGAAATACCTGAAAAGACAAGACCTGAGAATCTAACAGATAAAGAAATACTTAAAAGGCGTAGGTTTAAAGTTAAGGCTGTGAGGGATTACTTTGGTCTATCGGATTCTGATCTAAGAAAAATATCAAGAAGAGATATTCGTTTAATGACTAATCTTGAGTTTAAGCAATACATTGATGGTGTAAGAAAAGCTGCTGAAAAATTTGACATAAGACGGCAAGCCATGAATGAGTTAAAGCTACAAATTCAAGAAAAAGAATTGAATGTCGAGAATTTACGAAAAGCCATGAAGTTGCCTACATTAAAAAATATGACCGTTGATGATATACGAAAACTTGATGAAGCATTGAAACCATTCCAAAAGTTTGATGAGTTTCTATCGGTAAGAAAATTAGAAACCGTTGATAGAACCGAGTTAAGGGGAATCAAAACATGGAGAGAGGCAAGGGAACGATTATCTAAAAAACTTGATGTTCCAGTTGATGAGCTACAAAGCATTAGAGTTTCCGAGTTTGATAGGTTTAGATATGATACCGCCCTAGCTGAGAAAAATCCTTTTTATAGGATGATGGTTGAAAAAACAGCAGCTAGAATGCTTACCTCAGAAGCAGAATATTTAAACATAGAAAAAGACGTATTTAAATTGGCAAAAAAAATAAAAGGTACAAAATTTCTTGTCCCACAACAAAAAAATATTAGGAAGTTTTTAGAAAAAGAACCAGGCATTGAGTTGACCCCGGAAGAGTTGGAACTAGCAGAGTACATGGCAAAGCATTACCTTAATGCCAGAGACTATCTTGTTCAAATAGAAGCCATGAAGATGGGAAGAGAAAACTATTTTACTCATGTTCGGCGAGGTATTTTGGAGGCTGTAAAAGAGGATGGACTAGTAGATGCCATAAAAGAGCAATTTGAAGCGTATAAACTAGACGAGCAAGGCTTTAATATTCTTGACAAAGATACTGGTCAAATATTGGCAATGGATAAATTTTTTAAATTTGCCATGCACCGTACAGGGAAACTGAAACCAACAGAGAATGTCGTAAAAGCATTCTTGACCTACATGCGGACCTTTAAGAAAAAACAAGCATTAGATGAGATTGTTCCTTTAATTGATATTTATGCACATTCCCTAACACCAAAGGGGCTAACAAAGAAAGGTCTTCTATTACACGGTAATTTAATTAAGTTTACCAATGAATGGCTTAACACCCAAAAAGGAAGACATATTACACTGGTTGCCAAACAGAATGGAAAGATAGACGCTGCATTACGGGCAATAAAAATGTTTACATCCTTGAGGGACCTAGGAATTAATATACCAGTTAGTATCGCCACTGAGATAGGAGAGCAAATAACTACATATCAGCTATTAGGTAAAAAAGAATTTACTCTTGGCAAGATCAGGCAAAACACAAAAAAGGGAAAGGCCATTGTAGAGAAATATAGAAATTTGGTAGGTAAAAACCCATGGTCAGAATTGGTCGAGCCATCAAAAGAAATAGGTGATAGATTAATGGAAGGAATCTTTGTTCTATTTAAAGATGCTTCTACAAGGGCGAATAAAACTTTCCTTTTAGGCTCATTATCTAAAGCAGAGTTTGACGCTGGAACAATTACCCCTGAACGATTATCCGGATTAAGGACAGAGTTAGGCCGATATCGAATGGTAAACGATATGAGGTCAGTAATTGGAGCAACCCCTGAAGGTAAAGCATATACCCAATACAGAAAGTGGGCATTGCCTATTTTAAGAACAACCATTAAAAACCTTGGTAATATAGGTAAAAAAATAATTGGTCAAAAACCTGATTCAGCAGAGTTTAAGAAATCTGTCATAGAGTTGTACCGTTTATTAGAAGTAACGGCAATGGTAATGCTTACATTCGGCATGGTACGAGACGAGGATGACAATAGTTTTGTCGGAAAAATTATAAATAAATCATATAGAGAAGCCACAACCTTAATTCAGGCGCTTGGCCCTACAATGATATTGGCTATACCCAGAACGGCTAAATTTATTGAGGATCTAGGTATTGCTCTAACATTAATATTGAAAGGCGAAGAATATAAATCAACTGGCGGATCTAAGGGGGTTGAAAAATTAAAGAATATTGTTACCCCTGTTGCTATTAGTCAATTTGCCGGAGAAAACAAGAAATCAGTGGTTCCTATTAGACAAGGTGGTAAAAGTAGCCAGAGAACAGGAAAAAGATAATGCCAGGATTACAACCGATAGCTTTAAATGTTCCTGAGAACGAATGGAAAGCAGCTAGGGGTAAGTTACTTAGAGCTTTAAACTATGTTATCAAGGATATTTATGAACATCTTGGAGAAATCAAGGGCATAGACAATAAG
>DATKWX010000085.1:0-2802 GCA_035529355.1 Bathyarchaeia archaeon | reverse complement strand
AATCCAATGATATTAAAATAGTGACACAATCTTCCTCGGATTTGGTTTCAAGCACGACCGAAAGTCAATCCTCTTCCAATCCACCTTTAGCTTTACCTGAAAACGAGAAAGTGTACGACTACGAGGGTGAGGATGATGATGAGGATGAATATTACTCTAACCAGTCTTCGCAATCAACGGCAAATCAGGCAAATACTACTGATACTTCTACAGCCAGCACAACCACAACCGATACTGCCCCAACAACCAGTGCAACAACAACTACTACAACAACCGTTGCGAATGCTCTTTATAAAGACGGACAATATGACGGGCGTATTGCAGATGCCTATTATGGCAATGTCCGGGTAAGAGCGATAATCCAGGGTGGACAACTTACTGATGTACAGTTTTTAAGCTATCCAAGTGACAGGAGTCAATCAAGAGAAATTAATTCCTATGCTTTGCCCATACTAAAATCAGAAGCGATTAAGGTCCAGAGTGCACAGGTTGATATTGTTTCCGGAGCCACTAATACCAGTAGAGATTTTATAAATTCATTATCTCCGGCTCTTAACCGGGCAAAGGTGTAAGTCTGAAAGAAAATCAAATTAGCAATTTTTATTGATAAAATAAAACACGCTTAAGGGCAACGGTTTCATTACGTTTTGTGCCTTGAGCGAAGCGAAAGGAATGGTTTATAATTATGAAACAAACCAGAGATTTAATGGGAATGACAATAACAGTTGAGATCGCAGATAATTACGCTGTAAAAACTAGCATTGATAAGGTCTTTTCGTATTTTGAAAACGTTGAAAATAAATTCAGTGTTTTTAAAACCACCAGCGAGATAACGCTCATTAATAATGGCAAAATAAAAGAAAACTAATGGAGCAAAGACATGAAATTAGTGTTTGCTTTGGCTGCCTGCGTTTTTACTAACGCCATTTTTATCAAAAATAAAAAGGTTTGATGATAAAGTTTGTATACAACTACGTGCTAATTTGGTAGGGAATTTTAAGCTCTTGCAGTAGTGAAACAATACTTTGGGATTTGTCCTTTAGGACCTCCTTTTCCTCTGGCGATATAGGTTTAAAACTGTCAGCAATATCACATGCCAACCACAAAAGCTCTGCATGACTTGGTGAGACAACAGATGTTACTGGCAAGGAAAGGGTAAAACGAAGTGCTAGAGATGCTTCTTCAAAGTTGTCCGTAGGAGCATACCAGCATTTGTTCCAGTTTATTTTTTCATTCTTTTTCCAGGCACCTTTTGCAAGTGCTTTAAGAGCCAGGATTCCAATTCCTTTTTCTTTTGCCTTTTTAAAAACAGCTGGCCCAAAGTCATCTTTAAACCATAAGGCCCAATTAAATGGAAAAAGGATACTTGTAAAATCATAAATATCCATTAGTGCAATCGCTGCTTCTTCTGAATGAGCTGTAAATCCAAGATATTTTACAAATCCTTCTTCTTTTGCCTTGATAAAAAATTCAAAAGCACCACCTGGCCCCATGATTTGACTTACCTCATCTAAAGTCGTTGCCTGGTGTATTTGATAGAGATCAAAATAATCTGTCTTTAATTTTTTTAGAGAATCGTTAAACTCTCTTTCTGCACCTTTTTTTGTCATTTCATGAGTTTTACATGCAAGGAAGACCTTATCTCGGTAAGGTTTCAGGGCGGGCCCGAGTGTTTCCTGGGCATTTCCATATTCTGGTGCGACATCAAAATAATTAATACCACGATCTATGGACATTGAAACATATTTTGAAGCGTCCCTTGCAGTTTCATTCTTTACAACAATTCCACCAAAACCGATTATCGAAAGCCTCTCTTTAGTTTTTCCTAATATCCTCTTTTCCATAATTACCTTTCTTTTTTTACCAGTTTGCCATAAAAAAATGCTCATTATTTAAATACTATCATAATTTATATTGGTAACATTATCTTGAAGGTATTTGCTCCAATTTAAAGATTAAATCATTTATTGCTGTAGTATTAAATATTAGTTCTCCATAAAATAATATTAGCCCCGGTACAAGAAAAACTGCCCCCAAAACTATTCCTGTAATAGAAAAACCTTTGCCTTTATTATTGTAGTGACCTGCTTTTATCCTCTTTAAATCAACACTCCCACACACGATTGCGGCCGCAGGAAAACCAATTCCAAGTATAAAAACAATAATAATCTTAATCAACAGTGTCTCCAAATTAATAACATGAAAAGAAGAAGATCACCTGAAAATTTGGGGGATAATTATAACGCTTAGCAGACCGGTAACCAAAGCTGCAACTGATAGGCCCCTATATTTTTCCAATTTAGCTTTGTTGTTCATCTTAAGTTTTCCTTCTCTTAAAGAATTTTAAATATAGATATATTTTAATTATTCTACCAAAGATTGTATAAAAAGGCATTAAGATATTTTTTATAAAGATGTCTGAAAGCAAGAAATTGCTTACAGAAGGCAAGCCCTATAACCAGTAACCGCTGGGAAGTTAAGCCTTAAGATAAGAGGGTGACGGAGGGGCTTGCAGTAGCGATGAACCGGGGTAATGTCTTAAGGAGCAAAGAAGCCCTATTGTTGGCAAATCTTTTAACCAAAGAAAGGCAGGGACGAGATGATAAAGGCGTCCGGAAGTTTGCAAGAACTTTAGGAGAAAGATATACTTAAAGGCCTTAGTCTTTAAAGGACATGGAGGTTTTGGCTTCGGCTTAAAACAGGTGGAGTAGAGCTTGGCTCTATTATACCTTAGGCTTATACAATGATTACAAGATAAGGTACTACCATGCATAAAAGCGCTGCCAGACCAATAGGTCACAT